>JACRHK010000120.1 GCA_016217625.1 Nitrospirota bacterium | reverse complement strand
GTGGATGTGGAGATAAAATTATAGTCCAAGGTCCGAGGTCCGACGTCCAAGACAGCATACGACAATGATCAATGGTTTAATCGGCAAGAAGCTCGGCATGAGCCAGGTCTTCGGAGAGGGCGGCAAGGCGATCCCGGTGACCGTGGTGGAGGCCGGTCCTTGCGTGGTCGTTCAGCGGAAGACAACGTCCCGGGACGGATACGAGGCCGTCCAGGTCGGGTTCCAGGAGGAGCGGAAGAAGCGACGGGTCACGAAATCGGCGCGCGGCCATTTCCAAAAGGCGGGGGCTACCCCTTTCCGGCACCTCCGGGAGTTCGCCCTCGCGGGAGGGGATCTCCAGCCGGGGCAGGGGGTCACGGTCGAGATCTTCCAGCCGGGCGAGCGCGTGGACGTGACGGGGATCTCGAAGGGGAAGGGCTTTCAGGGCGTGATGAAGCGCCTGGGATACAGGGGCGGCCCCGGTAGCCACGGATCGATGTTCAACCGCGCCCCGGGCTCCATCGGAGCGAGCGCCTATCCTTCCCGCGTCTGGAAGGGGAAGGGACTGCCGGGCCAGATGGGCTCCGAGCGGGTGACGGTCAAGGGGCTTGAGGTGGTGGAGGTCCGGAAGGAACAGCACCTGCTCCTATTGAAGGGAGCGGCGCCGGGGGCGCCCGGGGGCCTCCTCTTGATCCGGAAGGTTCAGAAGGGGAAGTGACCATGGCGCATGTCTGGGTGGCCAAGGGCTCGGTGTTGCAGCGGGAGGAGCGCGCGCTCGATCCGGCTCTCTTCGGGGGGCGCGTGCATGCGGACCTGCTGCACGAGGCCGTGGTCAACCATTTGGCCAATCGGCGGCAGGGGACCGCGGCGACGAAGAGCCGCGGCCTCGTAAGCGGGGGCGGAAAGAAACCCTGGCGCCAGAAGGGGACGGGACGCGCCCGGGCAGGGAGCAACCGTTCGCCTCTTTGGGTAGGGGGCGGCACGACGTTCGGCCCCCATCCGCGGGAATACTCCTATCAGCTGCCTCGGAAGGTGCGGAGGGCGGCGCTCCGGGCCGCTCTTTCCGCGAAAGCCCGGGCGGGAGAGATCGTCTTGCTGGAGGAGTGGTCGCCGGGCGAGGGGAAAACCCGGACGCTGGCCTCCCACCTGAAACAGTGGGGGCTTGCGGGGTCGATCTTGCTGCTGACGGAGGCGAGCGACACCAGACTCCTCCGGGCCGCACGGAACCTGCCCCGGATGACGATCCTCCCGGCGCGTCTGGCTCATGCGTATGCCCTGCTGAGCCATCGGCATCTGTTGGTGACACCCGGCGCCCTTGCGGCGCTCAAGGAGACTTTCGTCGCATGAGGGACTCCTACGAGATCCTCCTGCGCCCCTCTATTACGGAGAAGAGCACCCAGCTCAAGGAGGGGCAAAACACGCTCGTCTTTGACGTGGACCCTCGGGCGAATAAGACCGAGATCCGGCGGGCGGTGGAGCAGGCCTTCGGGGTGAAGGTGGAGGAGGTGCGGACGATGAACCGTCCCGGCAAGGTCAAGGTGTCCGGGCGGAGGATCGGGCGGCGTCCGGATCGGAAGCGGGCCCTCGTCCGCTTGAAGGCCGGAGAGAAGGTCGACTTTATTGAGGGAACGTAGGAAGTCCAAAGTCCAAGGTCCAAGGTCTTCTGTCTTTGCGACATCGGACATCGGACTTTGGACATCGGACATCGAGAAACATGCCCAATCGTACCTATAACCCGACCTCGGCCGGACGGCGGTTCCAGACCGTCTCCACGTTCGAGGAGATCACGCGCAACCGGCCGGAGAAGTCCCTGGTAAAGTCCCTCACCAGCAGCGGAGGGAGGAACAACCAGGGGCGGATGACTCTCCGGCGCCGCGGAGGCGGGCATAAGCGGGCTTACCGGACCGTCGATTTTCGCAGGGAGAAGGACGGGGTTCCGGCCCGCGTGGCCTCGATGGAATACGACCCGAACCGCAGCGCCCGGATTGCATTGCTCCAGTCCGCCGACGGGGAGAAGCGGTACATCCTGGCGCCGCAGGGGCTCCAGGTCGGGGATGTCGTCCTCTCCGGGATGGAGGTGGACATCCGGCCTGGCAACTGTCTGCCGCTCAGTCAGATCCCCGTGGGGACGATGATCCATAACATCGAGATCAAGCCGGGGAAGGGGGGGCAGTTGGCCCGGAGCGCCGGGGTGGGCGCCCAGCTCATGGCCAAGGAGGGGGAGTACGCTCAGGTCCGGCTGGCCTCGGGCGAGGTGCGCAAGGTCTTAGTCCGGTGCCGGGCGACGGTGGGGATGGTCGGCAATGCGGACCATGAGAACGTCAGCATAGGCAAGGCGGGCCGGTCCCGCTGGCTGGGACAGCGTCCCAAGGTCCGGGGGGTGGCGATGAACCCGGTGGATCATCCTCTCGGCGGCGGGGAAGGGAAGAGCTCCGGGGGGCGTCCGCCGGTGTCTCCCTGGGGGCTTCCCGAGGGACGGAAGACCCGGAACAACCCGGCGACGGATCGGTTTATCGTCAAGCGGCGAAAGTAGGAGAACGGGATGCCTCGGTCAATCAAGAAGGGGCCGTTTGTGGACCCCAAGCTCCACCGCAAGATCGAGCGGATGAACCAGGTTGGGGATAAGAAGCTCCTGAAGACGTGGTCGCGGCGCTCCACCATCGTCCCCGAGATGGTGGGGCATACGCTGGCCGTGCATAACGGGAAGAAGTTCATTCCGGTCTACCTCACGGAGAACATGGTCGGCCACAAGCTCGGAGAGTTTTCTCCGACGCGGACCTTCAGGGCCCATGGCGGCCAGAAGACCGAGAAGGCGACGGGGGTGAAGAAGTAATGGAGGCCAGGGCGATCGTGCGGTACCTCCGGGTGACGCCCCGCAAGGCGCGGCTGGTGGTGGACCTGATCCGGGGCAAATCGGTGGGGGAGGCCTTCCGGATCCTCAAGTTTACCCCCCGCCATGTGGCCCAGTCGGTGGAGAAGCTGCTCCGCTCGGCCGTGGCCAACGCGGAGCAGAAACAGATGAAGGAGGTCGACCGCCTCTGGGTCCGGCAGGCCTATGTGGATCAGGGGCCGACCATGAAACGCACGATGCCCCGGGCGATGGGGCGGGCGAACATTATTCGGAAGCGGTCCAGCCATGTCACGCTGGTGCTCTCCGACGAGGGGAAGTAGGAGGGCTGCCGTGGGACAGAAAGTCCACCCGCTCGGTTTTCGGCTGGGGTATATCAAGACGTGGAACTCGCGTTGGTTTGCCGGCAAGAATTATGCCGATCTGCTCCATGAGGACCTCTTCATCCGCAAGCTGGTGAAGGGGAAACTCTACCATGCGGGCGTCTCCAAGGTAGAGATCGAGCGGCCGGGCCAGAAGGTGAAGATCAACATCCACACGGCCCGTCCGGGCATCATCATCGGGAAAAAGGGCTCCGAGGTGGACAAGCTCAAGAAGGAGTTGGAGCAGCGGATCGGCAAGCAGCTCCACATCAACATTCTGGAGATCCGCAAGCCGGAGACGGACGCCCAGTTGGTGGCCGAGAACGTTGCGCTACAGCTCGAGCGGCGGGTGGCCGTCCGCCGGGCGATGAAGAAAGCGGTGGCCTCGGCGAGGCGCCTGGGGGCTCTGGGGATCAAGGTCGCCTGCGCCGGACGCCTGGCGGGGGGCGAGATCGCGCGAAGCGAGTGGTACCGGGAGGGGCGCGTCCCTCTGCATACCCTCCGCGCGGACATCGAGTTCGGATTGGCCGAGGCCAAGACAACCTACGGGCAGATCGGCGTCAAGGTCTGGATCTTCCGGGGAGATGTCCTTCCCACGGAACACCCGGCGGAGGCGCGCTAGGCGATGTTGCTACCCAAGAAGGTCAAATACCGCAAGATGCAGAAGGGGAAGAGATGGGGCAAGGCCTATCGGGGCGCCGAGGTCAGCTTCGGGGAATACGGGCTGAAGGCGCTGGAGCCCGGCTGGCTCTCCAGCAAGCAGATTGAGGCAGCCCGGATTGCGATGACCCGCTACGTCAAGCGGGGGGGCAAGATCTGGATCCGCGTCTTTCCCGACAAGCCGCTTACGAAGAAGCCGGCCGAGACCCGCATGGGCAAGGGGAAGGGGTCCCCGGAGTACTGGGTTGCGGTGATCCACCCGGGTCGGATCCTCTACGAGATGGGCGGAGTGACGGGAGACGTGGCCCGGGAGGCATTCCGGCTGGCTTCCCACAAGCT
>JACRHK010000119.1 GCA_016217625.1 Nitrospirota bacterium | reverse complement strand
GTAGATTTTCGAATTTCGAATTTCGAATTTCGAATTTTTTTGTCTTCACGACGCAGCTCCTTTCGGACGCGCGGGCGCTTTGGACTTCGGAAGCAGAGGGATTAAGATCCCCACCGTGCGATTTGAATCCGTCAGATACATCCGGGCCACGCGGAGAACGTCCTCGGCTGTCACGGCGCGGATGCGTTCCACGTAGGTCGTTAAATATCGCCAACCAACGCCCAGCGTCTCGATCTGTCCCAGGATACGACCCCGGTAGAAGGCCGAATCCTGGGCCATGATGAACCCCGCCGCCACCTGGTTTTTCGCCCGCAGAAGTTCCTCCGGCGTGACTCCCCGCTCCTGAATTTCCGCCACGACCCGGTAAAGGGCCTGCTCAAACGCCTCCGGCGTGATCCCGGGCCGCAGGCCGCCATAGAGATAGAATAGGCTGGGGTCGATCTTCATCCCGTCGTAATCGCCGCCCGCGTACGCCGCAAGTTGCTGGTCGTACACGAGTGCGCGGTATAAGCGGGAGCTTTTGCCCGTGGTCAAGATATGAGCCAGCACCTCCAGGGCGTATTCGTCCGGATGGCCGCTGTTCGGAATGTGCCAGCCGGCAAACACGAACGGCAACTGGGCCTCCGCCTCCACCTTCACCCGGCGCTCGCCGCGCTGGGGAGGCTCCATGACCTTGGGCTGAGGCGGATTGGTCCCGCGGGGGATCGCGCCGAAGTAGTCGCGGATCTTGGGCAAGAGAGTCTTGGGATCGAAGTCCCCCACCACGACGAGCGTGGCGTTGTTGGGAACGTAGTAGGTCTTGTAGAAGCGATGGGCATCCTCGCGGGTCAGCCCTTCCAGGTCTGTCATCCATCCGAGGACCGGGTTGCGATAGGGGTGCACCTTGAAGGCCGCGGCATACAACTCCTCGACGACCAGGGAGGTCGGATCGTCCTCCGTCCGCATTCTTCGCTCCTCTTTCACGACCTCCCGCTCGAGGTCGAACTCCTGGGAGTCCAGCAGCAGGTTGACCATCCGGTCGCTCTCCAAGCGGAGCGACAGATCCACCCGGTCGCTGGCGAAGTTCTGAAAGTAGGCGGTGTAATCCATGCCTGTGAATGCGTTCTCGTTGCCGCCGTTTCGGGCGACGATCCGCGAGTGCTCTCCCTTGCCGACCGCGGGCGTCCCCTTTAACATCATGTGTTCGAGCAGGTGCGCCAGGCCGGTCTTGCCGGGAATTTCATGCCGGGCGCCGACCCGGTACCAGATCTGCGCTGTCACGGTCGGCGCCTTGTGGTCTTCGAGCAGGAGGACCTTCAAGCCGTTGGGGAGCGCGTGCTCCTCGACCTGGAGCGCCTCCGCCCAGCCGGGCGCGCAGACCAGAGAGAACGCAAAGAATGCAAAATGCAAAGTGTAAAATGCAAAATGCAAAATGCGTGGAGCAAGTTGATAATTGAGCATTGTTAATTTTGAATTTTTCATTGTTCTACAATCCGCGGAAAAAGCTGGCGACCGGGGAGAACCCGCGTTCCCGGACGGAGATCCTCCCAGCGGCCCGCTGATTGAAGCGTTGCGGTAAGCGGGGACCCCTCGATCCCCAATTGGCTCCAGATGGCCTCCGCCGTGCGCGGGAGGAAGGGGGCCAGCGACACCGCCACCAGCCGGAGGGCCGCGGCTGTTGTGAAAAGCACTGTGGCCAGACGACCTCTTTGCGCCGGGTCTTTGGCCAGCACCCAGGGTGCGCTCCGCTCCACGTAGCGGTTCGCCTCCCCCACCACCTCCCAGATGGCCTGAAGCGCCCGGTGGAAGGCAAACTCATCCAGGGCGGCCCGTGCCTGTCCGGCCAGCCCTTCAGCCAGCCTCCGCAAAGGGCCATCGAATGCGGCATCGGGTTCCCCCGGCGGCGCCAATATCCCGTGCTGGTATTTCTCCACCATCGTCAGGAGGCGGCCCAGGAGGTTTCCGAGATCGTTGGCGAGATCGCTGTGGTAGCGCTGCAGGAGGGCCTCCCGCGAGTAGTCGCCGTCCAGGCCGAAAGGGACCTCTCTCAAGAGAAAATACCGGAAGGCATCCACGCCCACCTCGGAGATGACGGCCCAGGGATCCACGACGTTCCCCCGGGACTTCGACATCTTCTCCCCCTTCACCGTCCACCAGCCGTGGGCAAAGAGCGTAACCGGCAGCGGCAGCTCCATCGCTTTGAGCATCGTGGACCAGTAGATAGCATGCGTGGTCAGGATGTCTTTTCCTACCAGGTGGCAGTCGGCCGGCCACCAGCGGGTGAAGGCGGGATCCGGGTAGCCCGGGGCCGTCAGGTAATTGACCAGGGCATCGCACCAGACATAGGTGACGTACTCCGGGTCAAAGGGGAGCGGGATCCCCCAGGCCAGGCGGTTCTTCGGGCGGCTGATGCAGAGGTCGCCGAGCGGCCGGCCCAGGAACCCCAGGATCTCGTTGCGACGGCTCTCCGGCAGGATGAAGCGGGGATGCTCCCGGATGTGCGCCCGGAGCCAGTCGCGGTACTTCCCCATCTTGAAGAAATAGTTCTCTTCGGAGACCTGCTCCACCGGCCGGCCGCATTCGGGGCAGTTCCCGCCCACCAGCTCCTTCTCCGTCCAGAACCGCTCATCGGGGAGGCAGTACCATCCTTCGTAGGAAGCCTTGTAAATCTCCCCGCGCTCATAGAGCGCCTGCAGCGCCCGCTGGACGGCCTGACGGTGACGGGGCTCCGTGGTGCGGATGAAATCATCGTGTGAGATGTCGAGCTGCTGCCAGAGATCCCGGAAGCGGACCACCAACTCATCGACGTGCCGCTGGGGAGGCACCCCCCGGCGATCCGCGGCCTGCTGGACCTTCTGGCCGTGCTCGTCGGTCCCGGTCAAGAAGAAGACGCGCTCCCCCCGCTGGCGGTGATGGCGGGCCAGGACATCGGCGGCGATGGTCGTGTAGGCGTGGCCGATGTGGGGCAGATCATTGACGTAATAGATGGGTGTCGTGATGAAGAATCTCTCGGACGGCATGCGCTGCGGGATCAGGCCTGGCCTTCGGGAATACCCTGGGAGGGGTCCGGCGCCGGCATCTGGCAGACGCAATCGGAGCAGGCGCGTTCCGCGTCCGACGCGCCCCGCTTGGCCGCCGAACCTTCATACTCGTACCGGAGGCAGCATTTGAGGCGGCCGCAGATCCCAAGCAGCTTGCCCGGGTTCAGGGTGAGGGCTTGGGCCTTGGCCATCTTGATGGAGATCGGGGCGAATTCCCGGAGGAAGCTCGCGCAGCAGAGCGTCATCCCGCAGGGCCCATGCCCTCCGACGAGGCCGGCCTCGTCGCGAACGCCGATCTGGCGCATCTCGATCCGACGCTTGAAACGGCCGGCCAGGTCCCGCACCAGGGCGCGGAAGTCGACCCGTCCCTCGGCCGTGAAGTAGAAGGTCGCCTTGTTGCCGTCAAAGGAACAGGCGGTCTTGGTCAGGCGCATCGGGAGGCCGTGCTCCCGGATCTTCTCCTTGCAGACACGGAACGCCTCCTCCTCGAACCGGCGCACCTGTTCCAGATGCTGGAGGTCGTCCTCATCGGCCTTCCGGAGAATCTGTTTCAAGGATTCTCCGTCGGGGGGACCGCCCATCCGGACATAGCGAATCACCTGTCCCAGGGCGACGCTCCGCTCCCCTTCGACGATGACGCGATCCCCGACTCGCAGATCATACCCCGCCGGGTCATAGCGGACGCTTTTCCCCTCCCCCTGCACCCGGACTTCCACGACCATCACGGGAGATGCCCTCCAAAGATCTCGCGCAACCGGAGGCAGAGCGCCTCGCCGGCGAGGCGCCTCCCTCCATGTTTTTTCAACGCCCATTCTACCGCATTGAGCGCCCGAACGCAACGGTCCACCTGATCCGGCGAAGTGAAGCCTCGCCCCACTCCCTGCGCCCCCTCGGGAAGCGGACCTGCGCCGGGCGCCGTGCCGTGGAACGCCTCCAGGGACCACCGGGCCTGGCGGGCGAGCCATCCGAGAAAGGCATCCAGCGCCTGCGGATCCTGGGAGAGCCGTTCCGCCTCCCGGAGGGTTTGGGGAAGGCTCCATCGGGGCAGGCCGTCCAGGATGGCGGCAAACCACGCCTCGCGCTCCAGGGCCTCCTCCTCTGCCAAGCGCAGGGCCAGGCCGACGCGCCCCTCGGCGAGAGGCGCGAGGCGGGCGGCCTGCTCAGGCGGCATGGCCGCAAGCGCCGCGAGGATCTGGGCGACGACCGTATCGGCGAGCGGACGAAAACGGACCGTCAGGCAGCGGGAGACGATCGTGGGTAGCAGCGACGCCGGCTGGACGGACAACAGGAGGATCACCGCTTCCCCCGGCGGCTCCTCCAAGGTCTTCAGGAAGGCGTTCGCGGCGGGACGGCTGATCTGTTCCGCCCCCTCCACGATCAATACCTTCCGCTTCCCTTCGTGCGGAAGGAAGCTGAGCATCCGCTGGGCGGCGCGGACCTGGTCGATTCCGATCTCGCGTCGGAGACGGCGCTCCCGCTCTCTGGCACCGCTCCCCCCCTCGGCGGCCGTCGAGGCGCCCACAGGAATCCCCCAAGGCCGGATTTTGAACGGCTCGGACTCCGCCTCCTCGGGGCTTAAGAGGGCCAGCAGATCCGGATGCGTCCCGGCGGCCACCCGTCGGCAGGCGTGGCAGACGCCGCAGCCTAAGGCCTCCGGATCTTCGCAAAGGAGCGTCCGGGCAAACAATAGCGCCGTTGTCCGCTTTCCCACCCCCTCCGGTCCCTGGAAGAGATAGGCGTGCGCCACCCGCCCGGAGGCCAGCGACCGCTCCAGAAACCCCACGGCCTCCGCTTGGCCCAGGATACCGCTCAGACCGGTCCTATCCCATGCTGACATGTTATCCGTTCCATGTGGCATATCTAAAGTATGGAGTAAGAAGCAAGCAGCAAGCAAAAGGTAATCAAGGGCTTTTCCCCTCTACTCCCTACTCCCCTCCAAGATCTCCTGGACATCTTCCCAGATGACTGCCTGAAGCTTCTCTACCGGCCAAGCGGCGTCCAGGACCCGGATCCGACCGGGCTCGCGGTGGGCGAGATCCAGATACCCGGCCCGGACACGCTGGTGGAAGGGGAGCGTCTCCAGCTCGAAGCGGATCTCCCCGGAGACGAGATGGGAATTGCGGGTCTGCGCCCGCTGCAGCCCCACGGCCGGGTCGAGATCCAGGAGAAACGTGCGGTGGGGGGTCAACCCGTCGGCGGCCCAGGCGCAGAGCCGTTCCAGCTCCGGCAGGGGCAGCCCGCGTCCGGACCCCTGGTAGGCGAGCGTCGCGTCGGTGAACCGGTCGCAGAGGACGATGGCCCCCCGGTCCAGGGCAGGACGCAGGATCTCCGTGACATGCTGGGCTCGGGCAGCCAGGTACAGGAGGAGCTCCGCGCGGGAAGAGAGGTCGGGGTCGTGGGGCGTGAGGAGGATCTTGCGGATCGCCTCGCCGGCGGCCGTCCCTCCCGGCTCCCGCGTGACGATGACGGCGCGGCCGGCCCGCTGGAGGGCCTCGGCCAGCAGGCGGTGTTGGGTGGTCTTGCCGGAACCCTCCACCCCCTCGAAGGTGATAAACAGACCGCCCATAGAATCCCGTTGCCCCGCGCTAAGGGGTGCGCGGGGAGGTTGAGGTTGAGGTTGAGGCTGAGGTTGAGGCTCCGGTATTTCTGAAACTGAGCCTTCACCTGAACCTCGCTTGCGCGAGCGACGCGGGCTCCCCCCGGGGGATTAGAGCTTCTTCACGCTCTGGATCAGCCGGGAGGCGGCCTCTTGGCCGTCGCCGTACAGCATGCGGCAGTTGTCCATGAAGAAGAGGGTATTCTCGATCCCCGCGAACCCGGTCCCCCTGCCGCGCTTGATCACGATGACGTTCTTGGCCTGGTCCGCGTTCAGGATCGGCATGCCGTAGATGGGGCTCTGCGGGTCGGTCCGCGCCACGGGGTTCACCACGTCGTTGGCGCCGATGACGAGGGCCACGTCCGCCTGGGGGAACTCGGCGTTGATCTCCTCCAGGTCGAAGATCTTGTCGTAGGGCACTCCCGCCTCGGCGAGCAGGACGTTCATGTGGCCGGGCATGCGGCCGGCCACGGGGTGGATGGCGAACTTGACCGCGATGCCCCGCTTCTCCAGCAGCTCGGCGAGCTCCCAGATCTTGTGCTGGGCCTGGGCCACGGCCATCCCGTACCCCGGCACGATGATGACCTTGCTGCCGAAGGCCATCATGATCGCCGCGTCGTCGGCGTCGATCGGCTTGAAGCTGCCCGTCACGGTCCCCGCGGCCTGGCTTGCCGCGCTGCCGAACCCGCTGAAGAGAACGTTGGCGATCGACCGGTTCATCGCCTTGGCCATGAGCTGGGTCAGCAGCGTGCCCGAGGAGCCCACGACCGTGCCGGCGATGATCATGGCCGCGTTGTTGAGCACGAACCCCTCGAACCCCACGGCCAGGCCGGTGAAGGCGTTATACATGGAGATGACCACCGGCATGTCGGCCCCGCCGATGGGCAGCGTCATCAAGACGCCGAACGCGAGCGCGAGAAGGAAGAAGATCGCGAGGGGCGCCGGCCCGCTGTCCGTGAACATCACGATCCCCCCCAGGATCGCCGCCGAGGCCAGCACGCCCAGGTTGAGGGCCTGTTGGCCGGGGAAGACCCACGCCTTGTCCATGATCCCCTGCAGCTTGGCGAAGGCGATGAGCGAGCCGGAGAAGGAGACCGCGCCGATGAGGCCGCCCAGGACGGCGAGGACCACCGTGGTCTGGGAGAGCCCGGCGCCCTTGAGCAGCTCCAGCGCGGCGATGACCCCGGCCGCGCCGCCCCCCATGCCGTTGTAGAGGGCGATCATCTGCGGCATGTGGGTCATGGAGACGCGCTTGCCCGAGACCCAGGCCAGAACCGAGCCGACGCCGATGGCCACGAACAGGAGGAGGTAGTTGTGCATGCCGGGCCAGAAGAAGGTCGCGACGGTCGCCGTCAGCATGGCCAGTCCCGCCCACACGATGCCGCTCCGCGCGGTCACGGGCGAGCTCATCCGTTTGATGCCGATGATGAACAGGACGGCGGCCACGAAGTAGCTCGCCTGGATGATCTTATCCACGCTTGGTCTCCTTGCTGCTCTTGAACATCTCCAGCATCCGCTTTGTGACCACGTAGCCGCCCACCGCATTGCCGGCGCCGAGCAGGACGCCGAAGAAGCCGATCGCCTGCTCCAGCAGAGTCTCGGCGTGGGCCAGCGTGACCATGGCGCCCACGAGGACGATGCCGTGGACGAAGTTGGTGCCCGACATCAGCGGGGTGTGCAGGAGCACCGGCACGCGGCTGATGACCTCGTAGCCGGTGAACGCCGCCAGCATGAAGATATAGAGCGCGATGATCCCTTCAATCATGATGACATCCCCTCCAGCAGCTTGCAGGTGGGCGCGTGTTTGACTTCTCCCTGGTGGGTGAGGACGCTCTCCGCCAGGACCTGGTCGTTCCAGTCGAGGGTCAGCGCGCCGTCCTTGATGTGGGGGGCGAGGAAGTTGAGCAGGTTCCTCGCGTACATCTCGCTGGCATGGACGGGGAGCATGCTGGGGACGTTGAGGGGGCCGTAGATGATGACGCCGCGGTGGACGATCTCCTCGCCCGGACGGGTCAGCTCGCAGTTGCCCCCGCCTTCGGCGGCGAGGTCGAGGATCACGGCCCCGGACTTCATCCCCTCCACCATCGCCTTGGTGATGATGCGCGGTGAGGGGCGGCCCGGCACGGCGGCCGTGGTGATCACGACATCCGCCGCGGTCACGTGCCGGGCCAGAACCTCCTTCTGCCGCTGCTTCTCTTCTTCGGTCAGCTCGCGGGCGTACCCCCCCGCCCCTTCGGCCTTCACGTCCATCTCGACGAACTTCGCCCCCAATGACTGCACCTGCTCTTTCGTCGCGGCGCGCACGTCATAAGCCTCCACCATGCCCCCCAGGCGCTTGGCCGTGGCGATGGCCTGCAGGCCCGCGACGCCGGCGCCGATGATCAGGACCTTCGCGGGGCGGATGGTGCCCGCCGGCGTGGTCAGCATGGGGAGGAAGCGGCCGGTCAGGCCGGCGGCCATCAGGGCGGCCTTGTACCCGGCCACCGAGGCCTGCGAGGAGAGGGCGTCCATGGACTGCGCGCGGGAAATCCGCGGGACCAGCTCCATGGCGAAGCTGGTGATCCGCCTGTCGCGCAGGCGGGCCACCCGCTCCGGATAGCGGTGCGGCATCAGAAAACCGATGACCACCGCCCCTTCCTTCATCAGGGCGATCTCCGCCTCGTTGGGCGGCTGGACCTTCAGGACCACGTCCGCGTCGCGGTAGAGATCCGCGGCGCTCCCCACCAGACGGGCGCCCGCGAACTCCGCGTCCGGGATGAACGCCCCCGCGCCGGCGCCTTCCTGCACCAGCACCTCCACGCCCATCTTAACCAGGCGGTCGACGACGCTCGGCACCAACGCCACGCGGCGCTCTTGGGCTTCGATCTCTTTGGGAACGGCGATCTGCATTTGGGCAGGGATGATTTTACACGCTTTTTCCTCCGATTCAAGAAAAAAAATGTCCGCCGGCGCCGTATTCGCTTGCCGCACCGCGGAGATACGGAGACAAAGGACTTGCAAATCAGGGGTGAACCCGGTAAGATTTTACTGTTCACCCCGTGACTCCCCGCTCCGATGCCTGGGGATACGGAGCGGGCCGAAGTACATCGGCCCGCCATGAATGGCGGGGCTTTTTCCCAGGAAGCTCTTCTTAAATGTTCCATCCCTCTCCGGTCTGAAGGCGGGGGCTTCCTGGGAGCAACGGGGTGAACGCAAGGAGTTTCCATGGAAGCCATCAAACGGACGTTTAAGACGAACTTCGTCACGGGCCTCTTCATCACGGTCCCCGTGGTCATCACGCTGTTTGCCGTCGTGGGGCTTTTCCGGTTCATGGACGGTCTGATGCGGCCGGCCCTGGACGAATTGCTGGGGAAATCGATCCCGGGCCTGGGGTTCCTCGCCACGCTGCTCCTGGTCTTCCTCGTCGGGATCATCGCGACGAACGCCATCGGCCAGCGGATCATTCGATTCGGGGAGCGGTTGCTGCTCCGGATTCCGATCTTCCGGAACATCTATTCGGCGGTCAAACAACTGGTGAACGCCTTCAACCCGGCCCAACAGGGGTCGTTCAAGCGGTTCGTGATGGTGGAGTATCCGCGGGCGGGGTCGTTTTCCTTCGGGTTCCTCACGGACGAGTGCCTGCTGCGGCAGGAAGAAGGGATGGAGGAGCGGTTCCACGCCGTCTACATCCCTACGAACAACCTCTACCTGGGGGAAGTCGTCCTGTTCCGGGCCGAGGAGGTGGCCGACACCGGCCTTTCCATCGAGGAGGGGATCCGCCTGATCCTCTCCGGCGGCACGGCCACCCCTCCGGTGCTCCAGCGGCGGGCGGTCGTCCCTCCCCCGGGCGTCGAAGTGCTGAAGTCGTAAGGGGCGCGTGTGACGCAGCGGCTGGCCACGGTGATTCTGGCGGCGGGGCAAGGGACGCGGATGCGCTCCCGCCGGGTGAAGGTCCTGCACCCCCTGGCCGGACAGCCGATGCTCTTCCACATTTTGGAAGTAGCGCGGAAGATCGGCGCTGTCCGCGTGGCGGTCGTCATCGGGCACGAAGCGGAAGCCGTCCGCGAGGCCCTGGCCGGACAAAAGGTAGAGATCGTCCTGCAGCGGGAGCAGCGGGGAACCGCCCATGCCGTGCTCCAGACACGTCCCCTGTTGGGGAGGTTCCGGGGAACGATTGTCATTGTCAACGGCGATTCGCCCCTGCTGACCGCGGCGACGGTGGGGCGGCTGGTGAAGGCCCATCGCGAGGCGGGGGCGGCCGTCAGCCTCCTGACATCCTTGCTGCCCCAGCCCAAGGGATACGGGCGGGTGATCCGCGACGCCGAGGGGAAGGTCCTGCGGGTGGTCGAGGAACGGGACGCCTCGGCGGATGAGCGGAAGATCACTGAGGTCAACGTCGGCGTCTACTGCGTGGAGCCCCGCTACCTCTACGATGCCCTGGAGGAGATTGTCCCCGACAACGCCCAGAAGGAGTATTACCTCCCCGACATGGTGGGCATGGCCGCGCGGAAGGGCTGGAAAGTGGAGACCGTCCCGGCGGCAGCGCCCGAAGAGGTCCTGGGGATCAACACCCGGATCGACATGGCCCGGGCGGAGCAGATGCTCCGGAGACGGATCGTGGAGCGCCTGATGCTGGAGGGGGTGACCGTCCTGAGCCCGGAGACGACGTTCGTGGACGGCACCGTGCGCGTGGGGCAGGACTCGATCCTCTACCCCTACACGTTCCTCGAAGGGAAGACGGAGATCGGCGAGGAGTGCGCCATCTACCCCTACTGCCGGATCCAGAACAGCGCCCTCGGCCGCGGCGTCGTGATCAAGGAAGCCTCCGTCTTGACCGGCAGCCGTGTGGGGGACGGATCCACGGTGGGACCCTTCGCCCACCTCCGCCCGGGCACGGTCCTGGGCGAAGGCGTGCGGATCGGCAACTTCGTGGAGGTCAAACAGAGCACCATCGGCGACGGGACCCAGGCCTCCCACCTGAGCTACCTGGGCGATGCCGTCCTGGGGAAGGGGATCAACATCGGCGCCGGGACGATCACCTGCAACTTCGACGGGAAGGAGAAGCACCGGACGGTGATCGAGGACGAGGTCTTCGTGGGGAGCGACACGCAGTTTATCGCCCCCGTCCGCGTCGGGAAAGGGGCGCTCATCGCCGCCGGATCGACGATCGTGGAGGACGTGCCGGCCGAGGCCCTGGCGATCAGCCGTGCGCCCCAGGTCAACAAGCCGGGGTGGGCGCGCCGGCGGGGGGGCGAGCGAAAAGACCCCCGAGGGAAGGAGAAGGAGGATCGCTCGGCCGATCGCCGGGTGCCGATGGAGTTCGACGCGCTCCTGAGCCTCACGCTGGTGGAACGGTTTGAGCGCCTGGCCAAGAGCTATGAGGCCGCCTTCTTTCAGCAGTTGGGCGCGCTGTTGGAAAAGACCCTGGCCGATCCCGAGCGGAAGAAGGTGGAGGAGTTCATCGAGTTCACGCGCCGGCTCTCCGGCGTCTATCAGAACCTGGCCGTGCCGGACCTTCTCCGCCGGGTCCTGGACGAGACCCGCTTCCTGCAGTGGCTCCGCAAGGAAAAGAAGGGCCCGATGACGGACCAGTGGCTGCAGGAGATCCAAGATCTGTTGGGCGGGGGGACGGAGAGGAAATGAGAAAGGCGTCGCGCGTCACACGTTGCACGATCCGCGTTGCACGTCGCACGTTTCACGCCGCACGCTTGGGATCTTAACGTGCAACGTGCAGCGTGGAACGTGTGACGAGGTTTAAGACATGTGCGGCATCATCGGATACATCGGCAAGCAGGACGCCTTGCCCGTCCTGATTGAGGGGCTGCGGCGCCTGGAGTACCGGGGATACGACTCGGCGGGGGTCGCGTTCTTCCAGGAGGGGAAGACCGTGATTCGCCGGGCCGTCGGGAAGCTCCGGAACCTGGAGGCGGTCGTTGGGGCACGAGGAGGCGGGCAGATCGGGATCGGCCACGTCCGTTGGGCCACGCACGGCGCTCCCTCCGAGGAGAATGCCCATCCCCACCGGGCGGGCGGGGTCGCCGTGGTCCACAACGGGATCATCGAGAACTACCGGGCCCTCAAACGCGCGCTCGTGGAGGCCGGGGAGACCTTCGCCTCGGAGACCGACACGGAGGTCATCTGTCACCTGATTGCCCGGCAGGTCCGCCAGGGGCACCGCCTGCCCGAGGCGGTCCGGTTCGCGCTGCGGGAGGTCGAGGGGGACTACGCGATCGCCGT
>JACRHK010000114.1 GCA_016217625.1 Nitrospirota bacterium | reverse complement strand
GCTCCTCCCGGCCCTGCTTCAGGCCCGGAGGGGAGCGGCCTCCAGGAGGGAGTGGCCGATGTCGAAGGCCTTCTGGTTGGCTTCCTGGTGCTTGGTCAGGAGCTCGTTCATCGCCCGCAGCACCGTTCCCCTGTCGAAGAGCGGGGAACTCGTCGCCGTGAGCGCCCCGAGCATCACCATGTTCGCGTACAGCGGGTTGCCGAACTCGCGAGTGGCGACCTCGGTCGCGTTAACAGCGGCGTGCCGGGAGCCCAACTCCTCGCTCGGCCGGACGAACTGCGGATCGTAGAGGATCACGCCTTGCCCGACCAGCGAATGGTAGGCGTTGTACGCCGCCGCCGAGAAGGCGCAGAAGTAGTCGGGGTCTTCCACCGCCTGGCTGTCGATGAAGCCCCGGGAGATGACCACCTGGGTGCGCACGTAGCCTCCCCTCGTCTCCGTCCCATGGCTCTTGAGCATGGAAACCCTGTATCCCTGATGGACCGCCGCCACTCCTACGATCTGACCCAGCCGGACCACTCCCTGCCCGCCGAATCCGGCCACGAGGATCTCCGTCCTCTCCTTCACCTCAACCATGGGGAAGCCCTCCGAGTGGGGCCGTGGGGATGCTCCGCACGAGCTCGGTGAACTCGGGCCGGCTGTTACTCCGATCGTAGTACACGCCCGTCTTCCACAGCTCTCCGATCCCGCCCATCATCCAGCGAAACATCTCCACGGGCTCCCTGGACCCGAGCGCCGTCCCCCCGAAATTCGTGACGCAGGGGAAGGGAACATGGATCAAAGAGAACCCGTTATTCACGAGCGCCTGCTTGACGGTTTGGGCAAGGGATTCTCCTTCCAGGCTCGTGTGCCTGGCCAGGAACGTGGCCCCCGCTTCTCTGAGCATCGCCAGGATATCCCTGCCATCCTGGATCCAGTTGGGCTCTCTCATCCCGTAGGGACTGCTGTCGGTGACCGCTCCTTGGGGGGTGGACCAGGAGTACTGGCCTCCGGTGGACTGATACCCGAGGTTATCCCCCACCACCACCGTCATCGCGACATTCCTGCGCGCCGCGTTGAGAAGGTGATGGAGGCCGATCCCGAAGGCGTCCCCGTCGCCGACAGTCAGGATAATTTTCTTCTCGAGCGCCAGCCCCAGTCTGAGGCCCGTGGCCATGGCGTAGACGCGCCCGTGCGTCCCGGCAAAACAATCCCCCCGCCAGGTCGCAAACGTCTGTCGGCCGGTACAGCCGATCGACGTCCCCCACACCACATCGTGGATCCCGAGCCCCAGCTCGTCGATCGCCTTCACCACGGCCTTGTGAAGCTGTCCCAGCCCGCAGCCCGAGCACGCCGTGTTCGGGATCTTTCTCGGCCTCAGGTACTTCTGCGCGAGGTAGTCTGTCATCTCACCATGCCTCCAGTTCCCAGCCGATCCGGGCAAGCGCCTTCCCTCCCGCCAGGGTCCGGAACGCCTCCAGCAACTCCGACACCTTGGGCAACTCGCCGCATTTTCCGAGGAAGTGAACCTCGCTGTCTTTGGGGGCGGCCCGCTGGACCTCGCGCACGAGCTGGCCGTCGTAGTTCAGCTCGACCGAGAGGTAGGTGGCGGAGGCGCGGAACAGCTCGTCCGGAAACGGCCAGAGCGAGACGAGCCGGATGGCCCCCACCGAGAGCCCCTCCGCCCGCGCCTTTGTCACGGCCGTCCTGACGACCCGGGAGGGGCTGCCAAAGGACACGACGATGATCTCAGGGTCGTCTTCAAGGAAGAAGGCTTCGTGACGCGTGATCAGCTCTCTGTGGTTTCGGATCTTGTACACCAGCCGGTACACATGCTGGTGGTGAGCTCGCATGTCCTCGATGTCGTACCCCTCGGCGGTCGGTGTCCAGTCGGAGACAGCCGCCCCGGTCCCGCGGCCCAGCACGACGGGCGGGATATCGATCTCGTCGGTGTCGGGATAGAAGATCGGCCCCTCCTTGACCCGGCGCGGGAGGACTCTGAGGCCCATCCGCGCCATTTCCTCCTCGCTCTCCGGGAGGGTGAGGTCTTCCCACCCATCGCAGATGAGCTGGTCGGCCAGGATCGTGACCGGCGTTCGGAAGCGCTCCGCCAGATAGAAGGCCTCCACGGTCAGCGAGAAGACCTCCTGAACGCTGTTAGGGGCAAGCACGATCGTCTCGAAGTTCCCCCCCTGGGTGATATACCGCGAGAGGTAGAATTCCCCCTGTCCCGGCGCGCCGGTGATGCCGCTGACCGGCCCCACCCGCTGGGCGTTGAGCACGACGACGGGGATCTCGGAGCTGATCGCCCAGCCATAAGGGTCCATGTAGAGAATGAACCCCGGCCCCGACGTGGCGGTCATGGCCTTCAGGCCCGCCAGCGAGGCGCCGATACAAATGTGCATCGCGGCCGTCTCGTCCTCGCCCTGCAGGTAGAAGCCGCCCACCTGGGGGAGCCGGCGGGACATGGCCTCGGCGATCTCCGTGGCCGGGGTGATGGGATACCCGACAAAGACCTTGCAGCCGGCCAGGATCGCCCCCTCCGTGATCGCTTCGTTTCCAGTCGCCAGAAGTCGTTTCATGATGCCGCCACCTCCGCGAGCTCCCTGACCTCGATGGCGAAATCGGGGCACACGTAGAAGCACCGCATGCAACCCACACACCTCTCGGCCAGTGTCACCTGCACCGGCCTGTATCCCCGCCGGTTGAAGGAGCCGGCACGCGAGAATACCCCGAGGCCGCACACG
>JACRHK010000113.1 GCA_016217625.1 Nitrospirota bacterium | reverse complement strand
GGGATATACCTTTACACCCACTGGTCGGGACGTGACCCTCAGCGGGGCCAACGTGACGGGGCAGAATTTTTCGGGGACAGCCTTGAGTGATTACTGATAAAATGCTTGTGACTTGTTGTATCTCTCATGTGTAGAAATGGGATCATTGAGCCATGACGGAGCCTGCCATCATTGTGGAGAACCTGGTCACGCAGTACGGCGACCGGCGGATCCTGGACGGCGTGAGTTGTACGATCCCCCGGGGGGAGATTACCGTCATCCTGGGGCGGAGCGGGTGCGGCAAGAGCACGCTGCTTAGACACCTCATCGGGTTGGCGCGTCCCCACTCCGGACGCATCGTCATCCTCGGTCAGGACCTGGGCGGTCTCGACGAGGAGGGGCTCACGGCGCTCAGGCGGCGGATGGGGGTGCTCTTTCAGGGGGCCGCGCTGTTCGGCTCGATGACCGTGGGGGATAACGTGGCCCTCCCGCTCCGCGAGCATACGACGCTGGAGGAGTCGACGATCCGGATTATGACGCGGATGAAACTCGAGCTCGTCGGGCTGTCGGCCTGCGAGGACTATTTCCCGCAGGCCTTGAGCGGAGGGATGAGGAAACGGGCGGGGCTGGCCCGGGCCCTGGCGATGGACCCGGAGATCCTGTTCTTCGACGAGCCCTCGGCGGGTCTTGACCCCGTCACGGCGGCGGGGCTCGACGACCTGATCCTCAGCCTGAACCGGACGTTCCGGATGACCATCGTCGCGGTCACCCACGAGCTGACGAGCGTGGAGCGGATCGCCGGCCACGTAGTGATGGTAGACCGCGGCACGATCCTCTTCAGCGGGCCGTACGACCAGCTCCTGGCCTCGCAAGAGGAGCGGGTCCGCCAGTTCCTGGAACGACGGCCGGACCTGATCGAACAGGACACGGAGGCGTATTTGTCAACGTTGTTGGGGGAGGCGTAAAGAATCCTGTGACGTAGCACGCTACACGTTGCACGTTGCACGTTAGGATCTCAAACGTGAAACGTGTGACGTGTGACGTGTAACGCAAAATAGCGTGAGGGGGGAGGCTGATGGCACTCGGGGGCAAAGACGAACTCAAGGCGGGATTGATCTTGCTGGCGGCGCTCTTCTTCTTCGGCTCGCTGGTCGTGGCCATCGGGGGGACGCGGTTGTTCGCCGCGTACGACCTCTACTCCGCCCGTTTTCAGAACGTGGCGGGCGTGGAGTCGGGGACGGTGGTGCGCTTGGGAGGGATGAAGGTCGGCAAGGTCCTGGAGGTCCGGTCGTTGGAGGGCGATCCCCCGCGGGTAGAGCTGCTCCTGGGCGTGGAGCGGGGGACGGCGGTGCAAAAGGGGACGGTGGCCCAGGTGGCGACCCTCGGGATCGTGGGCGACTACTACGTCCAGCTCCGCCTCCCTGCACGGCAGGGCGAGCCGCTGCCGTCGGGCAGCGTGCTCCCCTCGGAAGAGGCGACCGACATGGGGACGCTGATGGGCCGGCTCTCCCAGGTGGCCGATGCGACCGAGCAGCTTCTCAAGAACGCCAATGCCCTGCTCGATGAAGAGGCCCGCGCCGACATCAAAGGGGTGATCAAGACGCTCAGCCGGGAAGTCGCTTCAGCCTCGGTGGGGTTACAGGCGACAATGGCCGATATCCGGCAGGCGGCCCGGCGCCTGGACGGGTTCCTGGTGGAGGGGACGGCCCTCGTCGCCGAGAACCGGCAAGGGGTTCAGGAGACAGTCGCCTCGCTCCGGGCGGCGGCCCAACGGGGAGAGCAGGCACTGGGTGGGTTGGAGAAGACGGTGGATCAGGCCAACCGGCTCCTGGCGGGGAGCAGCGAGCCCCTGCGGGAGACCTTGCAGAACCTCGCGGTCACCAGCGAAAATCTCCGGGATCTCACGCAGGAGGTGAAGGACCGGCCCTGGATCTTCCTTTATCGTCCGGAGACGCGCGAAGGGATGCCGCCCCGCGTCGTGCCGGCGGGGGATGGGGAGATCAAGAGATAGAGAGATTGAGAGATAGAGAGATCAGGAGATCGAGAGATAGAGAGATTGGGAGATCGAGAGAGCAGGAGGTCAAGGGAGAGTTGATCTCTTGATCTCTGGATCTCTTGATCTCTGCGGACCTTATTCAAACAAGGAGTTTCCATGCGACGTATCTTCCTGATGTTGTGCTGCTTCGCGTTGCCGCTGACGGCCTGCGGAGCGACGCCCGAGGCCCGCTACTATCGGATTCCCGATAACCCGCTTTCCCTGGCCGCGGTCCCTTCCACGGGGAAGACGGCCGCCGTGGCGAGGGTCCAGGCGTCGGCTCCGCTCCGACAGAGCGGGCTGCTCACCCGGAGCGGCGACTATGAAGTCCGTGCGACCCCCTACCATCGGTGGGAGTCGGCCCCCGCCGAGATTGTGGAAGGGAAGCTCGTGGCCGCCCTGCGGCGCTCGGGCCTGTTCACGCGGGTCGAGCGGGGGGCGGGAGAAGCCGACATCCTCCTTCGCCCGTCGCTTGCCCATTTTGAAGCCGTCGAGAGGGGAGGGCAGTGGGCGGCCGAGGTCGGCGTCAATTTGCAAGTTTATCAGACCGGACGCCCTCCCCGCACGGTGAAAGCCCTCCATCGCGCGCCCGCTGCGGACGGGAACCCCGCGGCCGTGGCGCGGGCCATGCACCAGAGCCTGGACGCCTGCCTAGTGGAGATCGTTCAGGCGCTCGGCGCAAGCCTCTCGTCTCGTTAGCTTTCAATAACCCCCCATCCCCCCTTTAGCAAAGGGGGGTTAAGGGGGATTTTGTTTTTCCCGGCTGTCCGACTTGATTTCGCCCAGACGTTTTTCCTATACTAATCATGTGGCGAAAAGCCGTACTTTGACACGGAAAGGAGGTGAGGGATTATGTTCCGGCTCAGTGTCGATGAGTACAAGGAGAAGTATCTCCGGGATGTCGAAGCCCGCATTATGTCGAAGAAGGAGTCGATTCCGCATTTCACCTCGAACGCCCTGAACCTGGCCATGTTAAGCGAGATGAACCGCGCCGATGAGGAGACCTGGGAGGTCGAGGTTCCCGAGGACCGGGAGCAGGCGCTCAGGGAAGCGGAAGCGCGCATGATCGAGCACATCAAGAAGAACGTGGACCTCGGGGTCGGCGCGGAATATTAACAGACCTCATTCCTCTGTCTTGAAACGGGTCGGCCTCCTGCTGGTGGTCCTACTGGGTCTAGGGGTAGTCGCCCTCTGGAGTCCGTGGGGTCGGGGCACGCTCATCGCGTGTTTGGTACTGGAGGATCTCCTCCAACCGGAGGGGACATCGTTCCTGGCGAAGTGGTCCCCTCCCATTACGCGCGAGACGCGAGGGTTCTCCGGCCCAGACGGACTGCGCGAAGCCGATCTCTATCTCCTTCCCACAGCTCCCCTGCCCGACGGAAGACAGGCCCGCCGCGCCGGCGTGTTGCTCCTGCACGGCGTCGTCGACACGGGCAAAGACGATCCCCGCCTGATCAAGCTTGCCCGGACCCTGGCGCGAGCGGGGTTCGCCGTCTGGGTTCCGGAAATCCCGAGCATGAAAGCGCTCAAGGTGCAGCCGGAGGACGTGGAGGAAGTCACGGCGGCCTTCCGGGCGCTGGAGGCGCTGGAGGGGGTGGACCGGAAACGCCTGGGGATCATTGCCTTCAGCTACGGCGCGGGACCTGCCCTGATTGCGGCCTCTCATCTGGAGTTGCGGGAGCGCGTCCGGTTCCTCCTGAGTTTCGGCGGATACTTCGACCTGGAGACGGTCCTGGTCTACACGACGACGGGGTATTTCGAGGCAGGCGGTCAGCAGTACGTTCTCTCCCCGGAAGAGTACGGCAAATGGGCGTTCCTGCGGACCAATGCCGAGCTCCTGG
>JACRHK010000116.1 GCA_016217625.1 Nitrospirota bacterium | reverse complement strand
GAGCGTCCCCGGCTCCAGGCGACGTCCCAGGCGGATCTCGAAGCCTTTTCGGATAGCCTCTTTGAGTTGCTCCACGGCAAATCGGCCGAGGGAGGAAGGAGGGAAAGCATCGCGATGGGCCGGCCGTGGCGGTGCGCCGTCTCCGTTCAGCAGGATCGATCCGTGCTGCAGGAACGCGTGGCGCAAGCGGCGTTGCGCGCTCCCGACGACCTTTTCCCCGTCCAGGACGATTTCAAAGGGCGCCCGGACGGCGAAACACAGGGGAGAAGACGATCTCGGGGAGGGCCGTGGGCATTCACAGCGACCCTCCAGGCCGAGGAGGCGAAAGGCCTCCAGGAAACACTCCCCCAGGAGGCGGTAGGTTCCGCGGAGATCAGAGGGGATTCCCGCGCAGGGGAGGGGGGCCACGAAGCTGTAAGTGATTTCCCGATCGTGCCAGACCGCCTTCCCCCCCGTGAAGCGCCGGACGAAGGGGAGATGTTTTACGCAGGCTTCAAGATAAGGATCGCCATCGATCCGTTGAAAGGCGCCGACGGAAAGGGCGGGAGGAGACCAGGCATAGAGGCGAAGGGTGGGCGGGACGATCCCCGCCGCGCAGGCGGCGAGGATCGCCTCGTCCGTGGCCATGTTGGTATAGGGATCCAGTGAACCGGTATCCAGGTAACGCCAGGTGGTGCGGCTCCGGTTCAGCATGAATTGCGCTTAGCGCCGGCCACGCTCCCGTTGGCCTTCACCGCCAGGTTGATCCCCACCGCCAGGCTTACTTTCCTCACCTTCAGGCCCCTTCTTTTTTTCCTTTTGCGCAGCGCCTGGGCCTTCCTTGGGTTTTTTCTTGAGTTCCTGCTGAGCGGCGCCTTCGGGGGGCGTGGCTTTGCGCTTGCGCTCCTGCTGGGCGGAGCCTTCGGGGGGCGTCGCTTTCCGCCGGCGTTCTTCCGCAGTCCCTTGAGGGGCAGTAGGAGCCCGCTCCCGCTTCTTCTCGAGCCCCGGCGGTTCCGTGCCGGTCCAGCCCTCTTTCTTCCCCTTGTCCCAGCCGGGGGGACGCTTCTCCGGGCCGGGTTCGCGCTTTAGCGCCTCCGGGGTTCTTCTGACGTCTCCTGGTTTAGCCTCCTTTACTCGAAGGGTTTCTGTCGTTTTCAGCGTGGCCTTTTGTTGCCGTTCCGCCTGCCGTTGGATGGTCAATTTCTGCTGATCGAGCTTCTTGACGTTCTCTTCCCTGAGGCGAGTCTGTTTGACGTTCAAGTTTTGGACCTCCGTCGCTCTCAGGGTGGCGCGATTGGCCCTGACAGCGGCATCGACGTGAACCGTGCTGACCCGCGCTGCACGCACCTCTCTCACGCCGACGAAGGCGGAGCGGTGCAGCGTGGCATGGCTTACCACGACGCGGTCCGCCCGCCAGACCGGCGCGACGCGCAGATGAGCCGGCGGGAGATAGGCCGCCGCCACGACGTAGGTGGGGCGGGGGATGTAGGCGGCGTACACCGGCCGGATCGTCGACACGCCGAGAAACACGGAGTGGACGGCGAAGGGGTTCGGAGGAATCACGACGGCTGCGACCGGAGCGACGCCGTACAGGAGCGTGTAGGTGGGGAGGGCCACCACCGCGCCGGTCACGAACGTGTTGACATAAACCAGTCCGGCGACGTTGACGGTCGCCACGGGCGTGACAGCCAGGTTCACGCTCCAGGGGCCGAAGTAGAAGCCGGCGTAATTATAGTAATACAGTTCGCCCGGAGCCAGCGCGACCCAGGAGACGTAATCCGGCGTTTCGATCCAGGACACATATCCGGGACCCCAGTAGGCATGGCCGGCAAGGGGAGGAATCCAGCCCCAGCCGATCCCGGAGATGTGCCGCCAGCGGCCATAGTGGTAGGGACCCCAGCCCCAGGGCTCGAAGCCCACCCACACGCGGACGCCTCCTCTCCAGACCCAGCGGCCGTCCCGATAGGGGGCCCACCCGACGGCGACGCGGGGGACCCAGACGTTGCCGTACTCGGGGTAGGAGACCCAGCGACCGTATGTGTCGAATTCATAGGCATAGGGTTCCATCTCCGCCGGAAGGTATCGGGCGCTGGCCCGTCGGGCCCGTTCGGCGTCTATTTGGTCGACCCAACGGTCCCAGGCGTCTTTGGGGGGAAGCGCGGCAATTTCTGTCCTGCCGTCGCTGTGCATGATGAAAATCTCGCCGGCATAGATCTCCGTGGCCCCTTCCTTCCCCTCCACCTTTACGTCTCCTTTAAAGACCAGGACGCGGATCTCGCGTTCCCTCGCGTCGACCCGGAACTTGGCGTCGTGATACGCGCGGATCGCATGGGTCGGGGTGTCCACCTGGAAAAGGGAATTGGGGACGGAAGGCTCTCGGACGAAGAACGTGGCGACGCCTTGCGTGAGGGCCAGTTGAATAATGTTTCCCGTGTCCGATCGCTCAAGCGCCACGAGGTCGAGCCCTGTGTTTGCGCCGATCCGGGCGTGGGAGCCGTCCCCGAACTGGACCTCGGCCCTCCCGTTGGAGGCGGACCAGAGGCGATCCCCTGGCAGCAACGAGAAGTTCGGGGAGGTGGCTGCCCAGTCCTTCACGTCCGGGGTCTGGATGAGGACCTCCCCCTGCGTCAAAGAGATCCGAGCCTGTCCGAGAGGGGGAGGGGCCGCGAAAGCGGTGGACGACCACAGCGCGACCGCAATGAGCGCCAAAGTGAACCGCGCCGAAAAACAGATGGCTGCCATGACGGACCTCCTTGGTGAAAGCGCCAGATGTAAGGACGGGACATTTGCCCGCCATTTGACCATTAGACGGAGTCCCAGGGATTCTTATTCACCCCGTACCACGGAGGAAGCCCCGCCTGTGAAGGCGGGGAGGAACGGCGTGATAAGCCCGAAGGGTTGTCCCCGAAGCCACGGCTGTCAAGCTGGTAGGTACGGGGTTCATCCTGACTGGATGGGCATGACTATACTATACCAAATCTCCCCGATTGCGCGCAACTATTCGTGGAGGCGGATGGCGACGTTCCAGGGGGAGGGGTGCCCTTCATTTGCGGCCCTATTCGCGACAATCAGCTTCGTTGGTTTTCTTGATCCGGGAGCGGGGTTGGGCCTGGAAGGCCGGGCGCCTGCCGGTAGCAAAGCCGACAGGTTGCATCGGTTGCTCAGAGGGCCGCAGCATTCAGGGCAACCTCTCCCCTCAGGTCTCTCCTTCAGGTTCATTGCGACATGGGGAGAATGGACGTTTGACAGCTTGCGGGGAATTACGTTATAGTATCATGTTCTTTTGTCGGGAGGGAGGGTGTGGGAGGGAGGTCGTGGTCAGGAGTATGACAGGTTATGCCCGGGCGGAGCGGAGGAGCGACGGTCGGCGGGTGACGGTGGAAATCCGGTCGGTGAACCACAAGTACTGCGAGGTCGTCACGCGGCTTCCGCGGGAGTGGGGGGCGATGGAGTCCGAGGTGAAACGGCTGGTGCAGAACCGCTTCTCCCG
>JACRHK010000111.1 GCA_016217625.1 Nitrospirota bacterium | reverse complement strand
GCGTTGTAGGCGGCGACCGCGAGCGGGACGCTCCCGGAGAAGCGCCGCAGCATGCATGACTTCGGCATCGGTCGTCCGCCCCGCCACCACGACCTTAACGTACACCGGCTTGCCGCGGCGGGAAACCGCTTCCTGTAGAAAGGCCACGTGGGCCTCCCAGAAAGGCCCCTCCCCACCGGCGGATGGGAGCTTGATGTCCATACTGATCCCATCCAGATGATGGATGACTTGCTCCAACGCGCGAACGTGGATGCCGCTTGTCTCCAGGAGGATCGGATAGCCGGGATTCTCCACGAGCCATGCCTTCAAAAACTCTTCTTGGAGTAAAGGTTCTCCCCCCGTCACACTCACCCGCCGATGCAGTCCCCGGGGCGTATCAAGCCGCCGCACAGCCTGCCATACCGCCTCCGGCTCGATGGGATTCGGGAGGGGCTCGAAATCCCTCTTGCCCGGCGTCTGCTCCACCAAACAGGTGTCGGGGTTCCTGGGCTCATTCTCGGTGTCGCAGTAGGCGCAGTGGAGATCACAGTGTAGGAAGCGGACAAACAGCTCCCGCTCCCCCACGAAGATCCCTTCTCCCTGGATGGCGGAGTAGATTTCTGAAAGATAACCGCCTGTCATGATCTTTTGCTGCGCGCCACGTGTCCCACGCCACGCGCTGAAGATCTGCGCATGAAGCGCGCAGCGCGAAGCGTCTTTTGCAATTCCAGTATAACAAACCCCGACGAAAACACAAGGAGGCACCCGTTTTTCTTCTTGACAATCCCGTCCTATCCGGGCTACCCTTTGAGGGATTTTGTGCCGCGGGTGACGCAACCGGGGAGATGGAGATGACGCGGATTGTCTGTGGCGGGCTCTTCACAATGACCCTCATCGCCTTCCTCAACACGCTTGGGGCCGCTGAGGCGCCACTGGAGCCCGGTGCCGCATCGAAGCCTGAGCTCGTGTTGAGCAATCTCCCGATCGGGGATCCCTCCATCCAGAATCTCTCTCAAACAATCCCCCTTCACCCGCTCCCGCTGCCTCAGCCGCAGGACTCCGCCCCGATGCCGGGGGATACGGGACGGTCCGAAGAACATCGGACCGCCATCGAGGTGAGACCCCCGGCCCTCATGCTTGATCCGTCTGCGGAGCTTCCCAGCGAGCAGGCCTCCGATGTGCCTATCACGATGAATTCCCACGTCGAGCGGAGCCTGCGTCTGTTCAAGCAGACTCTCCGGCCGAAGTTCGACCTTTGGCTCGATCGCTCGGGGCGCTACGAAACCCTCATGCGGGAGATTCTCCGATCCGAAGGGTTGCCGGAAGACCTCATCTATGTGGCTCTCATCGAGAGCGGCTTCAATCCTAAAGCCTACTCCAGGGCCAAGGCCGTGGGCCCTTGGCAGTTCGTCGCCTCCACGGCGCGTCGGTACGGCCTGATGATCAATGCCTGGGTGGATGAGCGGCGCGACCCGATCAAGTCCACCCGAGCCGCCGCCGCCTATTTGAAGGACCTCTACGCCCTGTTCGGTTCCTGGCCGCTGGCCCTCGCCTCTTACAACGCGGGGGAGGGGAAGGTCGGCCGGGCGATCCAGAAGACCAAGACCGAGGACTTCTGGGAGATTCAAAAGACCCGGTTCCTCAAACGCGAAACGAGGAACTATGTCCCCCACTTCATGGCCGCCAAGATCATCGCCGGCGATCCGGAGGAACACGGATTTTTCCCCGACTATTACGCCCCGCTGGATTTCGACGAGATCGTGATCGAGCGACCCACCGATCTGCGCCTGGTGGCCCGCTTGACCGGCACGACCTATGAAACGATCAAGGATCTCAACCCGGAGCTTCGCTGGTGGTGCACGCCCCCCTACCTTCCCCTCTATACCCTCCGCATCCCCCCGGGCACCGCGGAGGCGTTCTGGGAGCAGTACAGCCAGGCTCCCGAAGAAGCCCTCGGCCCCTGGAAAGAGCACGTGGTGAAGAAAGGGGACACGATCCCCAAGCTGGCCAAGCAGTACAAGCTGACGGCAAAGATCCTGATGGACGTGAACGCGCTGGACCGCAAGTCCCGGATCCAGGAAGGGAATCGCCTGATCGTTCCCCCGCCCCATGCAATGGCCGAATTCGGGAAGGAGTCACACGAAAACGATAAGCGCAAAGGGAAGGGTTCGGTGCGGACCGCCGTGAAGGAAGACCCGAAAGGGGCGTCCACGCCTCTCCTGTATCGGGTCCGGAAAGGCGACTCGCTTTGGACCATCGCCCGCAAGCACGGCACCACGACAGTGAGACTGCAGGCATGGAACCCCGCCGCGCGGGGCAAGACGATCAAGCCCGGGGAGACGCTGAAGATCTACGCGAAACTTAGCTCCCCTTCCGAGCCAGACTCTGGAGCCGGGCGTCGGCCTCCGCTTCCCACGGAGAGCGGGAGAAGCCGCTGATCACCTTCCGATAGTGTTCCGACGCGTCCTCGCGCTTCCCCAAGCTCTCAAGCACCCGACCGGCTTCCATGTGGAGGAGGTCCTGCACGCCTGCCTCCTCGCTTTTTATTCCCTGCTCCAGCAAGCGGAGGGCCTCTTCAGGGGCCTGTTTCGCCAGGTAGGTATAGGCCAAACGCTGGGTGGCCAGCGTCACGAAGGCGCTCCCCTTCGGGGACTTGCGCAGGCACTCCTGGTATGCCGCGACGGCCTTGTCGTACTCCCCCAACCGTGAATAGCTGTTGCCCGCCTGGTAGTGCGCCATTGCGGCACTGGGGGTGCGAGGGTATTCCCGGGCCGTCCGGTCGAACGCTTCGGCCGCTTGTTGGAACGCCTCGGAGGCGGCAGGGCCGGTTGCCGACCACTCCTGGGTCCTGCCCTGACGATAGAGCCGCTCGCCCTCATAGTAGGCGTGCAGGGCCTGCTCGGAGAGATGGTGTTGGTAAAAGTAAAATACGGCTCCGACCCCCACGAGCAGGAGCGCGCCCCCGGCGCCAATGAGGATCTCCCGGACATGATCCTCGGCGTAGGCTGCCACGCGAGCCGTCAACGACAGAAATTCATCCGGCTGCTTCAACTGCTGCTTCTTCGAGATCTTCCTCACGTACGGCATGCATCCCCCCCGTTTCGAAATTCGAAATTCAAAATTCGAAATTCTAAACTGGTGCCCCCGGGGTGAATCGAACACCCGGCACGCGGTTTAGGAAACCGCTGCTCTATCCATCTGAGCTACGGGGGCGCATCGAATCGAGAGAATATCATACGCAAACGCGGACAGATTGTCCAGGCGTCTTTTGATTTGGGATGCATCCAAAATCGGGTGAATCAGTCCAACCTCCAGCGGCGGGTGGTGCTGCCCGGAGGCCCTCCCCGCGCCGCCAGCAGGCCCCGGGGCGGGTCTTGTCGGCGCCATCCCCCGCCGTGCTCCGGCGTCCCGTCCGCGCGGGCGGGGGGCCCCCTGTCGCCGCCACCCGCCCCGGGAGCCGATGCCGCACGGGGAGGTGGGCAGCGACAGGACCCGCCGCTAAGACTTGAAGACCAGCGCTACCCAATTTTGGATGCATCTTTTGTTTTGACACCGACTCGTGG
>JACRHK010000115.1 GCA_016217625.1 Nitrospirota bacterium | reverse complement strand
TTCGGCGAGCTCAGTCGAGCCGCTCAGGACAAGCCTTCCCTCTCCCCCGATGGACATCGGGGCAGGCGCCGGAGGAGAGAGCGGAGGCGGCCGCTCTCGTTCATTTTGCATTTTTCATTTTGCAATCTGCATTTTGCAATTCCCTTCGTTTATACGTTCCGCTCCGCCCTCCCCGCTTCTCCACGAGACAGATCTCGCCGATGACCATCTCCCGGTCCACGGCCTTGCACATATCGTAGATCGCCAGGGCGGCCGCCGCCACGGCCGTGAGGGCTGCCATTTCCACGCCGGTTTTCCCCACGGTGCGGACCCGCGCCTCGATGGCGACCCGGCCCCGCCTCGCGTCCACCCCAAGCTGCACATCGATGCCGGTTAGAGACAGCGGGTGGCACAAGGGGATGATCCGCGAGGTCTCCTTGGCCCCCTGGATGGCCGCCACGCGCGCCACGCCCAGCACGTCCCCCTTGGCGATCGCCATGGACCGGATCCGGCGGGCGGTGGAGGGGCGCATCGTCACGGCGCCGCAAGCCACGGCCTCCCGCTCCGTGTCGGCCTTTTTCCCCACGTCGACCATCTGCGCCCGGCCGGCGGCATCGAGGTGGGAGAACCGGGCCACTACTTCAGCTCCTTGAGTTTCTTCTTGGCCAGAGCGGCCTCTTCGGACTTGGGGTAGAGGGCGACCAGGCGCTTCAAGAGCGTCCGAGCGTTCGATTTGTCTTTGAGCTCGAGGAACGCGTAGGCCTCCTTGAGCAGGGCGCCCGGGACCTTGTCGCCCTTGGGGTACTTCTTGACCAGCTCCTCAAAGGCGAGGACGGCTTTCTCGTAGTCCCTCTCGACGTAGTGCGTCTCGCCGATCCAGTACTGGGCGTTGTCGGCGAGATCCGATTTCGGGTGGAGTTTGAGGAACTTCTTGAACTGTTCCCTCGCCTCGGCCGGATGCCCTTCCTTGAGCGTGTCGTACGCCTCCTTGTAGATTTCTTCGGGGGACTTCTTGACGGGAGGTTTGGCCTCCTTCGTCTCCTTGGCCTCTTGCGCGGGAGCCGGAAACGCCGTCGCCCCTCCGGTAGGGGAAGCGGGCGGCTCGTGGAGGGATTTGATCTTCTGCTCCATCTCCCGCAGACGCTGCTCCTGGGTCTGGCGCAAGGCAGCGAACTCCTGGAGGGCGCGCTGCGACTGGTGGCGACTTTCCTCGAACCGCCCCGTGAGGACCTGCATCTCGGAGGAGATCTGGTCCATCTTCGCGCCCAGGTCGGCCTGGTTTCGCCGGACTTCTTCCTGGCCCGATTCCAGCTTGGCGACCCGCTGGGTTATCTCGTGCGTGAGCTGGACCTGCCCCCGCTGGACGACGGCCACGTCCTCCGTCGTGGCGCAACCCGCCAGGACCAGTAGCCCCCCCGCTATCAGGAAGGCGCCGGGCCTATCGATCCATCTCCTTGCCATCTTCCCTCCCTACAACGCATGGGTGAAGGGGTGAGGAATGGGGGTAATTGGTGAGTGGTGAATGAGTCAATGAGTCAATATTTACTTAATGACCTATTGACTCATTGACTTATTGACTTTTTCCCCTCACTCCCCACCCCTCGCCCGCTATTTCGCCACCTGGACGAAGTGCGCCCGGCGGTTCTTGGCCCAGCACGCTTCCGACTGCTGAGTGCAGACCGGTTTCTCCTCGCCGAAGCTCACGGTGGCGATCCGCTTGCCGCTGATCCCGAGCCGGCTCAGGTAGTCCTTCGTCGCGCGGGCCCGGCGGTCGCCCAGGGCCATGTTGTATTCGTTGGTCCCCCGCTCGTCGCAGTGCCCCTCGATCTGGATGAGGGCCTTCGGGTTCTGCTTCAACCAGGCCGCGTTCTCCCGGAGGACCGCCTTGGCATCCCCCCGGATATCGGACTTGTCGTAGTCGAAGTAGATGTCCTTGAGCGCGGGCTCCTCCATGACTTTGGCGATCCGCTCCCCTTCCAATCCCTTCTCCCTCATCTTGTCGGCATCTGTCAGCTCTTTAGTGCCGGGAGCGGGCTGGGCATCCGGCTTGACCGGCTCCTCCGCGCACCCCCACAGCAGGGGCAGGACCAGGAGGACGGCTAGCCACCCATATGAGAATCGTTTCATCAGTCGTTCACCTCCTTTCATCAAAGACGTGGTGGTTCTCATTGCTCATTGCTCATTGCTCATTGCTCATTGCTCATTGCTCATTGCTCATTGCTCATTGCTCATTGCTCATTGCTCCCTTCTAACCCTTCGGTCTCGGCCCCCACGCCGGGTGGCGGCTGTCCCCCCGGAGCGAGGTAACCCGCTTCTGGTTCGCTCCGTTCGCGTTCATGAGGTAGATCTGGTACCGCCCGTCCCGGCTGGAGCTGAAGGCCAGGAACCGTCCGTCGGGCGACCAGGCCGGATCTTCGTTGTTGCCGGCGGTGGTGAGCTGCTGGAGGTGGTTCCCGTCGGGGGCGATGAGAAAGATATGGAACGTCCCCCCCACCCTCGAGACGAATGCGATCCGATCCCCCCGGGGCGACCAGGCGGGCGACGTATTATAGTTCCCCTGGAACGTGAGGCGGTGGACGTCCCCCCCCGAGGCATCCATGAGATAGACCTGCGGCCCCCCCGTCCGGTCGGAGACGAAGGCGATCCGGCGGCCGTCGGGAGACCAGGTGGGGGAGACGTCGATCCCCCGGTGCTGCGTCAGCCGCTGAAGCCCGGAGCCGTCCGGCGCCATCAGGTAGATCTCGGGGTCCCCGTCTTTGCTGAGCGTGAGGGCAATCTTGTCCCCTTTCGGCGACCAGACCCCGCCCGTGTTCATCCCGGGCCGGGTGGAGACCTCCCTGGCCTTCAGGTCCCTGAGGCTCAGGCGGTACAGATCGGGGTTGCGCCACTTATACGACGTGAACAGCAGGCTCTCCCCGTCGGGCGCCCAGGAGGGGAGCGTGTTGATCGTGCCTTCCGCCGTCATCTTCCGGAGGTTGTGGCCGTCGTAGTCCATCCGGTAGAGATCCTTCTGCCCGGCGGGGCCGGAGGCAAAGGCGATCTGCGTGTCGAAAACGCCGGGCTCCTCGGTGAAGACGCGGAGCACCTCGTTGGCAAAGCGGTGGGCCATCCGGCGGAGGTCTTTCGCCTCGCCCGTGTACTGCTTCCCCGTGAGCATCCGCTCGTGGAGCACGTCAAAGAGGCGGGCTTCCGTCTCCAGTTGCCCGCCGGCCGCCTGATACTTCCCCTTGACGAGCGCGTCGGCTTTAATCGTGCGCCAGGCATCGAAGGCGATCGCCTCGCGTGTGAGGGCCGGCTTTTTCGGGTCCTCCAGATACATCTCCGAGTTGAGGACGTCGAAGAGGCCCGAGAACTTCAGGTCCTCCCGAAGGACCTGGGCGATCTCCTCCCCCAGCGGCGCCCCCTCCCGCGTCCCCGTGTTGAAGAAGGCCGGCAGGGCGATGGGGAGTTTCCGGACATTGGGGTCGTGGATGTCGAGGTAGACCTTCCCGCCTGCCGTCTGCCTGTCTGCAGACAGGGACGGGACAGGGGCCAGGAGCGCCACAGGCAACAGCGCGAGCGCCGCAAGCAGCAGGGCGAGGCGCAGGATCACCGGAAATCCTCCGGCGTGAAGCGGATCCCCACCTCAAAATACTCCTCGGCATGCTCCCGGGGAACGGGCGGCAGCGGGTTGGCCTTGGCGATGGCGCGGAGGGCCGCCTGGTCGAAGACCTGATTGCCGGACTCCTTCTCCACCCAGGTCCGGACGATCTCCCCGTCGCGCCGGATCCGGATCCCGACGACGATCTCCATCTCCTTCTTCTGACGGAAGTCCGGGGGAAGCGCCCATTGGTCATGCACCCGCTCCCAGATCTGGCTGTAATAGAGCTTGAACCGCAGGTCGACTTCCTCGGGCCGGAGGCCCCCGGACCGGGCGACGGGCTGCGGGGGGACGGGGGATTTGCGCGCGGACTCCTTGCGGCTGGAGACCCTCTCCTGGATCCGCTTGAGTGCCTGGCTGAGCTGATCCTGCTCTTTTTTCTTCGGTTCGGGTTTGACGACCATCTTCTTGGGCATCTTCTCGGGCTCCGGCCGCGGCTCGACCTTCGGCTTCGCGGGCTCCTTGGGCTGCACGGCGGCCGGGCTCACCAGTTGGACCATGTGGGGAGGCGAGTAGTAGGTCCGCTTGGGAGCCAGCCGGGGCCAAACGGCAACCGCCGCCACCAGGAAGAGGTGGAGGCACAACGAGAGCAGGACCATCGCGCCCAGCCGGGGCGGCGCCGACGGGTTCTGCTCCCATCTGCTCAAGGTCACCGCCGTTCGGTGGGGGGTTCCGTAATCATCCCCAGGCGGTCGATCCCCGCCTGCCGGATCTCGGACATGGCGCGGACCACGAACCCGTAGGGGACGTCCTTGTCGGCCCGGAGAAAGATCTCCTTGTGGGTCCGCTCCGCGTAGATGGCGGCCAGCTTCTTCCGGAGGTCCTCGAGCCGGATGGGGCTCTTGTTGATATAGATCTTCTCCCCCGACGTGATGGTCAGCACGATCCGCTCCTCTTCGGAGGAGAGGGAGCGCGCGGCCGCCTTGGGGAGGTTGACGTCGATCCCCTGCTGCATCATGGGCGCCGTGATCATGAAGATGATGAGCAGCACCAGCATCACATCGACCAGGGGCGTCACGTTGATGTCGGACATGGGCCGGGCGGCGGCCCGACGAAGGGAAGGGATGCCCATCTACGATCGCCCTCCCTTGGCCGCCGGGATGGACTCGGAGGATGGTTGTTGCCGCACGGCAATGCTCAGGAGCTCGGAGGCCAGCGTCTCCATCTCCTTGGTCATGCGCCGGCTCCGGTTGAGGAAGTGGTTGTAGAAGACGACGGCCGGGATGGCCGCGGCCAATCCGGCCGCGGTGGCGACCAGGGCTTCCGAGATCCCCGGGGCCACGACGGCCAGGTTCGCCGTCCCCGTGATGCCGATGCTCCGGAACGAATCCATGATCCCCCAGACGGTCCCGAAGAGCCCGATGAACGGGGTCGTGGATCCGGTGGTCGCCAGGAAGGTGAGGGCGCGCTCCAGGCGGACCTCCTCCCCGCTGATGGCCCGGTGGAGGGAGCGTTCCACGTTGGCCGCTCCCCCCAGGTCGGTGCTCAACTGGGCGTTCCAGTCCCGGTTGCGCCCCTCACTGGTGGGCGACGACATCTCCAGATACCCGGCGCGGAAGACCTGGGCCAGGGGGCTGTCGGCAAAATTCGCCGTCGCGTTATAGACCAGGTCCAGGCGGGCGGACTTGCGGAAGAGATGGAGAAACTGTCCCGACTCCCGCTCGGCCCGGCGGAACAGGCGCCACTTGTAGAAGATGATGGCCCAGGAAAGGATGGAAAAGGCCAACAGGAGGAGGAGCACCCCTTTGACGACCCATCCGGCGTTCCAGATGAGGTCGAGCACCGTGCCGTTCGCGGGGGAGGTCGCTGCGTTGGCCGCCTCGGCCAAGCTGACAAAATCCAAGTCGATGTCCTTTCTGCATGAAAACGATAGTTACTGTACCAAAAATCCCTCCGGGCGTCAACCCTAAAGTGCGCTTCCTCGGCCGTTCCCCTCGTATTTGCGTCATCCGCAGGGGTGTGTTACAATACAAAGCGTTTCGGCGAGAGGGTTATGGCAGAGGATCAGGTCGTCTGCGCCAACCGGGCAGCCTACTACCGCTATCAGATCGAGGAGACATACGAAGCGGGGATCGCGCTCACGGGCACGGAGGTCAAGTCGCTGCGGGCCGGGCAGGTCAATCTCCGGGACAGCTTCGCGCGGATCGAGGGAGAGGAGGCCTTCCTCCACCATTGCCACATCAGCCCTTACTCGCACGGGAACCGCCAGAACCCGGACCCGCTGCGGGTCCGGAAGCTGCTCCTGCATAAAGCCGAGATCCGGAAGCTCCTGGGGAAGGTCATCCAGCGCGGCTACACCCTGGTCCCTACGAAGATCTACTTCGTCAAAGGACGCGTCAAGGTGGAGCTGGGGCTGGGCCGGGGGAAGAAGCTCCACGACAAGCGGGAGGCCGTGAAGGCCCAGGAAGCCCGCCGGGAAGTGGAACGAGCGTTCAGAGCGAGACGGTGAAGGTTGAAGGCAAAAGGTTTGAGGCAACAGCCTCTGGCCTCTATCCTCCAACCTCAACCTTAACCTTCACTACGAAAGGGGGGCGACAGGTTTCGACGGGGATGGGAGGTTCCGAGTCGCGAGCCGAGGTCCCGTAGGCCTCGTAAAAAAACGGGAACACACAGAACTGCCAACACTGAGTTGGCCCTTGCGGCCTAACTAGTTAGACCGCACGCCTTGCCGTAGGGCGCCCCTGCCTCCGGCGAGGCGACACGCACAGGGGCTGGTCCCGGTTCTTGCTCGGGGAGACGGGACGAGATGCACTGAGCTGGCCCTTGCTCCAGCCGGCCTGCGGGCGGGAGGAAGGGCGAGACGCCAAATTGCAGGCTACGCTCGTAGGGGCTTTGAGCTGAAGATCTTCGGACGCGGGTTCGATTCCCGCCGCCTCCACCAATTGCACAATGCGGAATGCGGAGTGCGGAGTGCGGAGCAGGAAACTCAATCTCCTTCCGCATCCCGCATTCCGCATTTCGCATTCCACTCGGGGAGGTATGGTTCTTGAGCCGCTTCAGCAGCACCTCTCTCATCGCCGGAATCTCCGGGGTCCTGCTCCTGGCCGTTTGGGGTACCGTCGCACCGGCTCAAGAGCGAAGCCGGCCAGAGCTCCAGGAGAAGGCCCTCCTGCTGGGGATCCGGCACTCCACCTCTCCGGCCGGAAGCCGGGTCGTGCTGGAGTGGAGCCGAGAGATCCGTTTCTTCTCGCTCCTGTCCGCTCCCGCGGCTGGGCAACCGCAACGGCTGCTGCTGCACCCGGTGGGCGAGATGGCCGTGAAGCCCGGCGTCCTCCCCGCCGCCTTCCGCGATGAGGCTCTCACGCACATCGCCCTGGAGCAGAAGGAAGGCAAACCCGCGCTCGCCCTGGCGCTTGCCCCGGGGTTCAAAGACTACAAGGTGAGCTATCTGCGGGACCCCTACCGCGTCGTCATCGACCTGGGGCGGAGCGTACCCACACCGGCTCCCGGGGAGAAGGCCGCGCCATCGCCGCCTCCCCTCGCCCGGGAGGCGCCACCCGCCGCGGCGGGAAGCCCGCCCCCGCAACCACCGAAAAAAGAGTCGTCCGCCTCAGGCGGGTGGACGGTCGTCCTGGACCCGGGCCACGGAGGCGAGGAGACGGGAGGGGTCGGGCCGGGTGGATTGAAGGAGAAGGATCTGGCGCTGGACCTGACGCAGCGTCTCCAGAAGGCCCTGGTGAAGCGGGGGTACCGGGTGGTCCTGACCCGCACGGGAGACTACGCCGTGGCATCACGAGACCGGGCAGCCATCGCGGCGACCCACCGGCCGCGCCTCTTCCTGAGCCTCCACGCCGGGGGCGGCATGTTGCCGCGGCCGCGAGGCGTCGAGGTCTTCTTTCTGGACCGCGGGCGGTCCGATGGGCTTCGGACCGCCCCGGATCCGAGGGCATCGGGGCTAGGCGAAGGGCCTACCCTGCGCTGGGACAGGCAGCAGGAGCGATTCCAGGAGGACAGCCGGAAGATCGCCGAGGGGTTGCAGCAGGCGCTGGATCACATCACGGGCCAACCGCCCCGTCGCGCGCGCCCCGCTCCCCTGGTGGTACTCGCCGGAGTGCCGGCCCCGGCGATCCTGGTAGAGGTCGGATCCCTCTCCAGCCCGGAGGAAGAGAAGCAGTTGACCGCGCCGGCGTATCGGGATCGCCTGGCAGAGGCCTTGGCGCAAGGGCTGGACACGGCGCGCAAGGAGCTTCCCGGGGAATGAAAGAAAGCCAGAGATCGAGAGATCAAGCAAAGATCGAGAGAGCAAGAGATTGAGCGATCCGGCGATCAAGAACACACTCCGCAGGGTTGTCGCCCAATCAGAATCACTTGCTCTCTCTATCGCTTCTTCATCTCCTGATCTCTTAATCTCTCGATCTCTTTATCTCTAACTCATGACCGAAGCAATGGAGACCAAGACGCGGATCGTAAGGCCCAGGCGGTTCTCCCTCCCCTGGCTGGCCGCGGGAATCGCCCTGGGGGGCCTCCTCCTGGCCGGAGGGATCTTCTTTGTCCTCCAGGGTCAGCAAGGGGCGCTGCCCCGGTGGCTGGGCACGGGACTCGGCTCGTCGCCCGCGGAGACCGGCAGCCCGCTGGCTACTGTCCTGTACTTCGCCACCCCGGAGGGGGAGCTGTCTGCGGAAACGCGCCTCATCACCCATCGGGGACTCGATACCGTGAAGCAGGCCAAGGAGGTCCTGGCGGAGCTCATCAAAGGCCCGCAGGGGGAGACCCTGCTGCCGGTCCTGCCGGGCGGGACGAAGGTGCGGTCCCTCCATCTCACCACGGAGGGGGAATGTTATCTGGATCTCAGCCGGGAGGCCCGCGAGGGGTTGCCGGGAGGCGTCCTGACCGAGACCCTCGCTGTAGAAGCCCTTGTCCAGACCCTGACGGCGAACTTCCCCGAGATCCGGCAGGTGCAGATCCTCATCGGCGGGATGGAGGCGGAGACCCTCTCCGGCCATGTCGACCTGTCGCAGCCCTTTGCGCCGAAATCCGTCCCGCCAGGGCCGGCCCCTCTGGAGACGCGGTGAGCGATCCCCGACCCATCGGCGTGTTCGACTCCGGCGTGGGCGGGCTTACGGTCCTGAGGGCCATCCGGGAGGCCCTGCCGGAGGAAGCGACCCTGTACCTGGGGGACACGGCCCGCGTCCCTTACGGGACGAAGTCGCCCGAGACCGTCACCCGCTTCGCCCTGGAGAGCGGCCGCTTCCTGGCGGAGCAGGGGATCAAGCTCCTGGTCGTCGCCTGCAACACGGCGTCGGCCATGAGCCTGGAGGCGCTGCGGGCGGTTCTGCCGATTCCGGTCGTGGGGGTGCTGGAACCCGGCGCCCGCGCGGCTGTCCGCGCCACGCGCACTGGGCGCATCGGCGTCATCGGCACGGAGGCGACGATCGCTTCAGGCGCTTACCCGCAAGCCCTTCAGACCCTGAGGCCCGGGCTGGAGGTCGTCTCCCGGGCCTGCCCCCTCTTTGTCCCTCTGGCGGAAGAGGGGTGGACGGACAACGAGGTGGCCTATCTCACGGCTGAGCGGTACCTTGCTCCCCTCCGAGACCGGATCGACACGCTCATCCTGGGATGTACGCACTACCCCCTCCTGCGGGACACCATCCAGAAGGTGATGGGAGCCGGCGTTGCCCTCATCGACTCGGCCCGGGAGACGGCCATTGAGGTGACCACGCAGGTGCGCCGGCAGGGTCTCCGGGGCCAGGGAGGAGGCACGCCCCGCTATTACGTCACCGATGCGCCCGCCCGCTTCCGGGCGGTGGGGGAGCGGTTCCTCGACGAACCGCTGGAACATGTGGAATGGATTCGATTGGGAGAAGACGATGCGGCCTGACGGACGGAAAGCCGACCAGATCCGCCCGGTGAAGATCGCCCGGGGGTTCCTCAAGTACGCCGAGGGGTCGGCCCTCATCGAAATGGGCGATACGAAAGTGGTCTGCTCGGCGACGATCGAAGAGGGGGTCCCGCCCTTCCTCCGGGGGAAGGGGCAGGGATGGGTCACGGCCGAGTATGCCATGCTGCCCCGATCCTCACAAAGCCGCATCGCGCGGGAAGCCTCCAGAGGGAAGATCGGGGGCCGGACCCATGAAGTCCAGCGCCTTATCGGTCGGGCGCTCCGGGCCGTGGTGGATCTCAAGACCCTGGGGGAGCGGACGATCTGGATCGACTGCGATGTCCTGCAAGCCGACGGAGGGACACGCACGGCCTCTATCACCGGCGCTTATGTCGCCCTGTCCGATGCGCTCGCCCATCTCAGGCAGAGCAAACTGCTGGGCAATAACCCTCTGAAAGGGACGCTGGCGGCCGTGAGCATAGGGATCGTGGACGGCCAGCCGGTCCTGGACCTCAACTACGCCGAGGACTCCACGGCCGAAGTGGACATGAACGTCGTGATGACCGGCGACGGCCGCATGGTCGAGATCCAGGGGACGGCCGAAGGGGAGCCGTTCGACGAGCCGACGCTCAAGCGCCTGCTCACGCTGGCGCGCAAAGGCATCCGCCAGCTCCTGAAGATCCAGGAGGAAGCCCTGGGGAAACAGGCCTAGCCGTGGAGCTTGTGCTGGCAACGAATAACCCCCACAAGGTCCGGGAGATCCGCGAGGTCCTCGCCGACCTCCCCATCAAGGTCCTGACGCCGGCTGATCTGAGGCTCGCCGTGGAGGTGAAGGAAGACGGGGCCACGTACGCGGAGAATGCGGCGAAGAAGGCGCGGGCCGTCGCCGCCCTCACCGGACGCCCTGCTCTCGCGGACGACTCCGGCCTGGAGGTCGAGGCCCTGGGCGGGGAGCCCGGCGTCCGCTCAGCCCGCTACACCGGAGAAGACGCCTCCGGCGCCGACCACATCCGCAAGCTTCTGGAGGCCTTGTCCGGAGTCCCCTTTGACCGCCGCCGGGCTGTCTTCCGCTGCGTCCTGGTCCTCGCGTGGCCCGACGGCGGGGAGGAAACCGCGGAAGGCGCCTGCGAGGGGACCATCACCTTCCAGCCGATGGGGGAAAGGGGGTTCGGCTACGACCCGGTGTTTCTCATCCCCGAGTACGGGCAGACCTTCGCGCAGATGGAGCCCCGGGAGAAACACCGGATCAGTCACCGGGGCCGCGCCTTGGAGAGGCTCCGCGAGATTCTGGCGGAACGCCTGGCTCATCATCCGCATTGATTTTTCCCACACTATATTATAGTATAGAACACCCGACGCCCCCTTCCCCGCTGAGAGGATTCCTCAAAGCGCTTCCCCCCCTGGCGGGAGGGGTTAGGGGAGGGGGAAAATCATCGGGGTGTGGCGCAGCCTGGTAGCGCACCTGCTTTGGGAGCAGGGAGTCGGAGGTTCAAATCCTCTCACCCCGACCAGTTCGAATGCGGAATGCGAAATTCGGTATGCGGAATGAAAATTGCGGAATTGCAATAGCGTGTTCTCCTCCGCATTCCGCACTCCGCATTTTGCATTGGGATTGCGCCTGTAGCTCAACGGGACAGAGCAGCAGCCTTCTAAGCTGCGGGCTAGGGGTTCGAGTCCTCTCAGGCGCGCCACGTGAAATCGTGACCGTAACCGTTACCCGTGACCGAACGGGCCACGGTCACGACGCATTTCCGGTCACGGTCACGCCTGCCTGCCGGCAGGCAGGG
>JACRHK010000110.1 GCA_016217625.1 Nitrospirota bacterium | reverse complement strand
GGATGCCATCCCGAAAGAAAGATGACTTATTATACACTATTCACTATTCACTTTTCACCATTTACTATTCTGTGGGCGGGGGGAGCGGGCGTCGACGCATCTCTCTGGGGGGCGCTGTCGCTTTTGAGGGATGGTCGCTTCTGCGGATTTCCTCCAGCGTGTGGCGCACCTCCCGCGGGAACCGCTCCTCAAAGAGAATCAGCTCCGCCTGTTGACGGAGATTGAGATGGCCGGCGATCTCCTCTTTGACTCGGGCTTCTCTGGTCCGGAAGTCGGCCTCATGATCACGGATCGTCAGGATCTTGCTCCGGATCGCCTCTTCGTTCTTCGGGTCATCCCGGAGCTGTTTGGAAAGATCGCGGTACCGCCGCATCTTCTCCTGGAAGAACTCTTTGCGGGCTTTTTGCAGGGCCTGGATCTTGGGGAAGACCCTCACGCTCTGTTCTTCCGTGAGGTCGAGGGCCTTGGTGAGTTTCCAGATCATCATCGTATCCAGCATCTCGCGGGCCCTCGCGCTTTCGATCTCCTGGCGGCCCGGCGCACCGGGCGGGACCCTGCTTGAAGGGGGTCCTTCTTGGGCCCAGGCTTGAGACACCGGGAGAAAGAAGAGCAACGCCGCGGTCCAAAGAATGAAAGATTTCGTCATCGGAACCTCCTATATATCAGTGAATAGTGAATAGTCTATGAGTCAATAAGTCAATGCGTCAATAAGTCAATAAGCAACGAGTCGATATTTACTTAATGACCTATTGACTTATTTTCTTAATGACTTATTGACTATATCCCCCCATCCCTCACCCTTCCCGAATCCGGGCCAGTAGCAGGGCGCGCTCGTGCTCCGTCGTCTCTTCGAGGATCGTGTACGCCTGTTCGTAAGCGAAGAGGCCCGAAGAGATCCCGGAGGTCCGGTGAATGGCCAGCGCTTCTTCGATCTGAGGGAGGGCGGCAGCCGCTTCGGGAGGCAAGAGCTTGGCCAGCAGATCGCGTTCTACCCGATCGCCGGGGACCAGGTCCGACAGGAGCAGGTTCGGTTCTTTCGCCAGGTCCTCCCACCCGGGTTGCAGCGGGAAAGCGACTTCGATCTCCGGATCAAGCGGTGAGGGAGGGGCAGTCTGCTGCCGGAAACCGCCCTGGAAAATCATAGCCAGCGCCAGCGCCCCGACGGCGAGCGTCCCCAGCAAGGGAACAGGGACCCAGTGCCACCAACGCGTCCGTCGCCGTTCTTCGGCCTCGGCAATTTTCCTGCGGACGTTGGGGAGATAGTTCGCCCAAAAGCGCGAATCCGGCTCGGGGACGGGGATCGTCCGGACCAGTTCCAGCGTTCGGGAGGCGGACTGAAATTCCTCCCGGCAGGACGCGCAGGTCTGGAGGTGGGCCTCCAGCGCATCCCCGAGCGCTTCCGTCCGTCCTTCAGCCAGGGCTTCGAGGAGGGCCTCTTGGTAAGCTTTGCACTGCATCGGTTCTGTCTCCCTCTTCACTCTTGCAATAACTCCCGGAGGCCCCGCACGGCATGAAAGAAGTTGGCCTTCACCGTTCCCACGGAGCACCGGAGGACTTCCGCAATCTCCTTGTGCGACAGGTTGTGGTGGACGCGGAGGATCAGCGTGGTCCGCTGTTTCAACGGCAGGCGACGGATGGCCTCCCGCACCTTCCGACTCCGCTCCCCACGCTCCAGCAGCCGGAGCGGTCCTGGCTGTCCAGCTTCCATCGGAGGCATCTCTTCCATCGGGACCTCGCGCTGCTTGCGATTCCGCTTCAAGTGATTCAGACAGAGGTTATAGGTAATCCGATACAGCCAGGTAGGGAAACCGGCCTCCTTCTTGAAATGCCTTAACCCCTGAAACGCCCGCACAAACGCTTCCTGAGAGAGCTCGGCCGCATCGTCATGGTTGGCCGTCAGCCGGTAGGCCAGCTGATAGGTCTGTCGTTTGTACCGTTCCACCAGTTTATCAAATGCCGTCTGATCGCCCGCGAGGAACCGGTCAATGAGTTCGAAATCCTCGTTCACCCCGTTCCTCCCAGGAAGCCCCTGCCTTCAGGCCCCGATAGAAGCGCAGCTTCCCACGGGGCAGGCCGGGGAGGAGGAAGGGAGGATTTAAAAACGCTTCCTTGGAAGAAGCCCCGCCATTCATGGCGGGGAGTAACGGGGTTCACGGTCGGCGCCACGATGGCCATCGGGGCGCCCCCTACCCTTCTCCCCTTCCAGCCCCAACTGGCAAGTTGAATATCTTGGCAACGTCCCCTTTTTCGTTCTCATCGATGACGCCGAGATACGAATTGTTTGAATGCAGATCAAACGCAGTGGACCATCTCATCCAGCACCTCCAGGGTGTAGAGGGGTTGTCTACCCTAGAGCATACCAGATTCGCAAGGTTCTGGTATGCTCTGGAGGTGCCCTTTATATGATTATCAGGTCTTGCAATCACATAGCCTGACCCTTTCCGAGGCTCCCCGACTTTTTACTCCTCCCTCTCCCACAGACACCGTCCCTGCTTGCGCGCAGGTGGCCAGGGAGCCGTGGGCGAGAAGCTGCTTGTTGTCCTTCGTGTGAACAGCAGAGAATGTGAGAAGATGTTGAGACCCGGGGGCTCTCGGGATCTGCGGGGGGACGCTAGGGGTGCGCTTCCGGACCGGCAAGGACTGGCTTCCTGGCCGGGATGGGTTTGGATCCTCCGCCTAGGAGAGGGTGGTTAAGCATCGCGGTTCCCCCAAGAGCTATTCCCCCCTACGGGTAGGGGAATCTGGATAAAATGTTGTTCCTTAATACACCACTCAAATCGCGTGTGTCAAATGGTTTGTAAATCCATCCCGTCCGTTAAAAGACACCCCTGCAGCAAGACCACAGGGAATCCTCTAGTTCAAGGGCGACGCAGGGTGGATCGTCGGTTTTTATTTGCCCGTCCATTCGGGATGCGCTATGATGGTCTAGCTTGGACTGCGCGCATCCATGAAGCCGACGTCCATAGACACCCTGGATCCCCAGGTCATCCTGGAAGACCTTCCCCGGGTCGGAATCGACTCGTACCGAGAAGGAACCGCCTGGTCCCTCCGCATCTACCCCACGCTTGAATCCACCAACACGAGGGCCGTCGAGTTGGCCGCGGAGGGCGCGCCTGAAGGGACGGTCGTCGTGGCCGACGCCCAGGAACGCGGCCGGGGGCGGATGGGGCGGATCTGGTTCTCCCCGCCGGGGGTCAACCTGTACGCCTCGATCCTCCTGCGCCCCCCTTTTGATCCCAGAGAGGCTCCCAAGCTCCCGCTCACGGCGGGCGTGGCCGCCGCCCAGGCCATCGGGAAGGTCACGCATCTCCCCGTCCAACTCAAGTGGCCCAACGATGTCATCGTGCGGGATCGCAAGGTCGCCGGCATCTTGTCGGAGATCCAGACCAACAAGGGCAGGATCGCCCATGTGATTGTCGGAATCGGGATCAACGTGAACCTCCCCGAAGAGGCGTTCCCGGAGGAGCTCCGCGGGACCGCGACTTCGATCCGGACGGAGCTGGGGAGGCCCATCTCAAGGAACGTGCTCCTTCGGGAGATCCTGGCCGCGGTAGGCCGATGGTACCGGACCCTCCTCCACCAGGGGTTCGGCCCCATCCATAAGGAATGGGACGCATTGTCCTGCCTCGCCGATCGGCCGGTCCAGATCGACCTTCTCACCCGCCCCGCCCTGCGGGGGCGCGCCGGGAGCCTCGACCCGGAGGGGCGCCTGCTGGTGAAGCTGGAGACGGGAAAGGTGGAGGCCGTCGAGGCCGGCGACGTACGCCTCTTGAGGGCGTGAGGGATGCTGCTCGCCGTCGATATCGGCAACAGCCAGATCACCCTGGGCGTCTACCAGGGGGAGGACCTCCGTTGCCACGGCCGCCTGAGCACCCGCGCGGAGGCCGGCGCGGACGAATACGGCATCCTCCTGCGCGGGATCCTGGCCACCCACGGAGCGGATCTCGAGGCGGTGGACGCGGTGATCCTCTCCTGCGTCGTCCCCGCCCTCCAGACGGTCTTCGAAGAAGTCGCCCGGAACTTCCTGCATCTCAAGCCGACCGTGGTGGGCCCCCATCTGCAAACCGGGCTGACCCTCCGGATCGACCGCCCGGAAGAGCTGGGGGCTGATCGCCTCGTCAATGCCGTGGCCGCCTACCATCGCTACGGCGGGCCGGTCATCCTCGTGGACCTGGGCACGGCCACGACCTTTTGTGTCGTGTCGGCCGACGGCGAGTACCTGGGCGGGGCCATTGCGGCCGGGTTGGAGATCACGGCCGACGCGCTCTTCCAGCGGACGGCGAAGCTCCCCCGCGTGTCGCTGGATCGCCCTCCCCGCGCCGTCGGGACGAACACGGTCCATGCCATGCAGGCGGGGTTGCTGCTGGGCCACGCCGCGATGATTGAAGGGCTGATCCGGCGGATCAAGACCGAGTTGCAGGACTCCCCGCGGGTGATCGCGACGGGAGGGCTTGCCGAACGGCTCGCCCCGGAGATCGAAGGAATCGACGAGGTCCGGCCTTTCCTCACGCTGGAAGGGTTGAAGCTTCTGTACGACATGAACGCCTGAAGGAGAACGACCCCGTGAAAGTGGCGGTGGTGGGAGGCGGCCCCGGCGGCGCGACGGCCGCCCGCATCCTAGCGGAGGGCGGGGCCACGGTCTATCTCCTGGAACGCGCCCCCAACGGCAGCAAGCCTTGCGGCGGTGGATTGCCGTCCGTCACCTTTCGCGAGTTCGGCCTTCCCGAGACGGTGATCGAACGGACCGTCCGAGAGGTCGCCGTTTACGCGCCGTCCGGCCGCACGCTCACCATCTCCCTGTCTCCCGACTCCCTGGCCATGGTCCGGCGCAATCGCTTCGACGGAATGCTGCGCGATCTCGCTGTCCGGGCCGGAGTTCTCCTCCTGGAAGGATCCTGCGTCGCGCTCGACCCCGGACCTCCGCCCGTCGTCCGCTGGCGGCCACGCGGATCGGCTAAGGAGGAAACCCTCCGCGTGGACGCCGTCATCGGCGCGGACGGCGCGAACTCCCGGGTCGCGCGCGCCGTCGGGGCTCCCCCCGCGCGGACCTTCTGGGCTATCCAGGAGTGGATCGCCTGGGAAGGGCGCGACGACCCGTATGCCGGGCGGTGCGAGCTCCGC
>JACRHK010000112.1 GCA_016217625.1 Nitrospirota bacterium | reverse complement strand
GGAGGAACGGGTCCAGAACCAGGCCGTCTTGGAGACGAAGCTCCTGCTGGAGCGGGCCGGCGCTTCGCTCGGCAAGATGGGCATCCAACCACAGATTCATTTCCGGTTGGGAGACCCGGCCCAGGAGATCATCGACTGCGTTCGGGAGGTCCGGGCCGACCTCTTGGTGCTGGGGACACGCAAGCACCGGGGAGCCAAACGGTTCCTGTTAGGCAGTATTTCCGCCCGGGTGGTCGAGCTGGCCCCCTGTTCCGTCCTTATCGTGAAATAGCCTTTCTGGTAATAGCCTTTCTGCACAACGGGACCCTAACATTCTGGTTGACAAAGGGAAAGAGGTTTTGTTAGCATATTCATATATGCGAATACTCATCCAGGGGCAGCAGGGTAGAAGCCTCAGCAAACGGCTGAGGGATCTTCCGAAGGCGCTGCCCCTACCTACGCCGGACTTGGGGAGGTAGGAGGAGACTTTATGATACCCGATAGGAACGTCAAGGAGTTTTGCAAGGACTACGCGCGACTGTTCAAGGCGCTGGCGAACCCCATCCGTCTGGAAATCATCTGTCAACTGCTCTGCAGCGAGGAACTGTGCGTGAAGGACCTGACCGAGGCGCTGGGGCGCAAACAGGCAAACATTTCGCAGCACCTCGCCATCCTCCGCAATCTGGGGGTGGTGGACTTCACCCGGCGGGAGAATACCGTGTGTTATCACTTCAAGGATTCCCGTCTCCGCGCGCTGCTGGAGGGGTTCATCCCCGATCAGATGGAGCGAGAGCAGATCAAAGCCTCCCGCGCCGTGTCCAAGAGCGGGGCTTCTCCGAAGGAGCCTGTGATCGATCTCCCAGGCAGCGGGGTCCTGACCGCGACAACGGCAAGCGCTCGTACTGAGGAAGTCCTTCCCGCGCTGGAAGGCGTCGTCTAACAGCTTATGCTAGGAGGAGAGGCAATGACCGTGCAATGGGTTGTGGACATGGTGTTGGACTGCAAAGGGCTTTCCTGCCCTCTGCCGGTCCTGAAGACCAAGAAGGCGATTGAATCCCTGGCCGTCGGCCAGATCCTGAAGATGGAAGCCACCGACGCGGGGTCGAAGAACGATATGGTGGCCTGGGCCAAGCGGACCGGGCATGAACTGCTCGAGCTGCAGGAAAACGGCGGGGTCTTCACCTTCTTCATTAAGCGGGCCAAATAGGGGCCTGCAAGCAACCTACAACCAACGACCTACAATCGATGACCATCCACCGAAGGACCTCCCTAAGGGGGGACGCGATGAAACAGTTGTGGCTCTGGGGGAGTCTCTGGGTGAGCTTGTTGCCGGCCGGGCAGGCCGAAGGGGTCTTGGTCGATCGCATTGTCGCCGTGGTCAACGGGGAGGTGGTGACCTATAGCGAGCTCCAGCAGGCGCGACAGATCCAGGGGCTCCAGTCGCCGGGCCAGACTGCCGGGAAAGGGAGCGATCAGATCGACCGCGAGATGCTCCGGGAGATCATCGAGACCAGGCTCTTGATCCAGGAGGCCAAGCGCCAGGGGCTCAGCGTGAGCGACGAGGATCTGAAGCTGGCGCTCAGCGACATCAAGCAGCGCAATCGGATGGACGATGCGGCGCTGGTCGCTGCCCTGGCGCGCGAGGGGTTGACACTGGAAGAGTACCGCCGTCAGCTCGGGGAGCAGATGCTCATTGCCAGGATCTTGGAGAAAGAGGTGCGCTCGCGGGCCGCCGTGACCCAGGGCGACCTGGAAGCCTATTACCGGGAACACCGGGAGCCGTACCGGCTGCCCGAGGAGATCACGTTGAGCCACCTCTTCTTCCCCTTGCCGAAGGGAACGGATGCCGAGGCCCGAGCGCGGGTCCAGTCCGAGGTGGAACAGGCGCTCCAGGCCCTGAAGCAAGGGGGGGACTTCCGAGCCCTCGCCCGGCGGTCCGGTGGAGATGACGGGCGTTTGGGTACGTTTACCAAGGGCTCGCTCGCTCCGGAGTTTGAGAAGGCCATCGCGTCTCTCAAGGAGGGGGGGATCAGCCAGCCTGTCTGGAGCGGGGATGGGGTCCACATCCTCCGCGTGGATGAATGGCGCACGGAGCGCTTCCGCCCCCTGGATGAGGTGAAGGGGGAGATCGAGAAGGTCCTGGTTCCCCGGAAGGTCGAGGAACTGCGGGTCAAGTGGATCAAGCGGCTACGGGCCAACGCCTTCATCGACATCCGCCTGTAGGAGGCTGCTGACAAAGTCCATCTGCGGCGTTCTCACCCTTCGGGCTCCCTCGACGTGCGGCCTCAGTACGCCTCGGTCGCCCTCAGGGCTGCGGCCTTGCATCTGGAGCTTTTTGAGCAGCCTCCGGGAGTCCGCGGGTTCCTGAAAGAGACTGTTCAGCCGACTGCTTCCGTTATTTCTTCTTGGCCTCAGGCCTTGCGGCGGCTTGGGCGCGGGCCTGCCGCCGCCGCTCGCGGAGGCGCTCCTTCCGCCGCTTCCGCCGTCGCCCGATTTCCCGGTTTCTCTCCCGCATCGCGTCTTCACCTCCTAGTGTCTGAAATCGTATTAGCCTAACATTGCTGGTCGTCTTGTCGCCTGGTAGTACGAAAAGGCTGCGGCCATCTTAGAAGAAAGCCTCCACAAAGTCAACGAAACGACAGACCGTGCCTGTTCAGGGGTTCTTTATAGCCATCACTATTCGCTTCGTCAACAGTTGACACCATCTCCTTGCAGTGTTCCTTCGGGTATGTTAGAACAGGGGGCATGAAGACGCTCAGGTTGAAACCCGGAGAAGATCGGCGGATCCGCGAAGGCCACCCGTGGGTCTTTGCGAATGAGAGCGCCTCTCCCCTGAGCGGTTATCAGGCCGGCGAGACGGTGGATGTGGAAGACGCCCAGGGGGAATTCATCGGGCGGGGTTACGTGAACCCCCACTCCCTCATCGCGGCGCGGATCCTCACCCGGCGGAAAGAGGCAATCGATCAACCCTTCTTCCGACGCCGTCTGGAGCGGGCCCTGGCCTATCGGGAGCGGGTCTGCCCCGGCGCGAATGCCTATCGCCTGTGTTACAGCGAAGGAGATCACCTGCCTGGGATCATCGTGGATCGCTACGGCGGCGTCTATGTGTTGCAGATCCTGACGGCCGGGATGGAGGCCCTTTTGGAGGAGATCCAGGGGGCGATCCACGACCTGTTCGCTCCTCGGGCGATCGTGGCACGCAACGACCTGCCGAGCAGGAAGCTGGAAGGGCTGCCTCAAGAGAAGCGGGTGCTGTCCGGGGAAATCCCCTCGCCGCTCGTCGCGCGGGTGGGCGAGGTGGAGATGGAGGTGGATGCGCTGGAGGGACAGAAGACCGGCCTCTTCCTCGACCAGCGGGAAAACTACCGCCTGCTTCAGGGACGGGTGGCGGGAAAGCGGATCCTCGATCTTTTTTGCTACACCGGCGGCTGGGCGCTCCACGCAGCGCGATGGGGAGCCGAAGAGGTGGTGGGGGTGGATGGATCCGCTCGGGCCGTGGAGGAGGCCCGGTGGAATGCCGAACGCAACATGCTCTCCCCTTGTTGTCGCTTCGTGCAGGAGGAGGTCTTCGAGGGGCTCCGGTCGCGGGAGCAGCGGGGTGAGCGGTTTGACGTGGTTATTTTGGATCCCCCGGCGTTTGTCAAAAGCCGGAGCCGGATCCGGGAGGCCCTCAAGGGGTATCGGGAGGTGAACCGCCGGGCGATCCGCCTGCTGAGCCCGGGAGGGTTGCTCATGACCTCCTCCTGCTCCTATCACCTGGAGCGGGAGGCATTCCGGGAGATGCTCCGCCGTGCGGCCGCCGAGGCGGGACGGGAAGTCCGCCTGCTGGAGATGCACGGGCAGGCCAGGGACCATCCTGTGCTGCTGGCCGTGCCCGAGACGGAATATCTCAAGTGCGCGGTGTTAGAGGTGTATGAATGAGCGGAAGACCCCATATTGCAAAATTCAAATTTCAAAATGCAAAATGAAATTTGCACTTTGCATTTTACATTTTTCATTTTGCAATTCCCTGCGCCTCGCAGGGACTATTTCTCTCCGATTCCGATCAGCCGATCTAGGTGCTGTTGGGCGCCGGGGAAGCCGGGGTCCAACTGCAACGTCTTCTCGAACATCGTCTTCGCCTCTTCCTTCAGGTTCTTCGCCTCATAGACGATGCCGAGGTTGTAGTGGGCCTTGGCGCTCTTGGGATCGAGGCTGATAGCCTTCTTCAGCACCTTGATCGCCTCCCCAAGCTTCTGGTTGATGAAATAGAACTCTCCCATCTCGACGAGCTCAGCGGCCTCGCGCGCGCGGTCCTTGGAGGCCGATCCCGTTCTCGGTTGTGATGGCTCCATCAGGGCTCCTTTAAAGGGTGAGGTTATGAGGTCTGGAGCTGCTCCAGTCTCTTCTTGGGACCGAGGAGGACGAAGATGTCTCCCTCCTCAATCGCCTCGTCCGGCGAGGGGGAGATCCGCATCTCTTCGCTGAACTCCGACTCGCCGGCCTCGGTGATGTAGGGCACCTTCCTCCGGATGGCGATGACCGTGGCCCCGTACTGGCTCTGGAACCGGCCCTCCGTCAGCGGTTTGCCGACGAGCCGCTCCGTGGCCGGGATCTCCACGATCGAATAATCGGGGGAGATGTCCAGGTATTCCAGGATCGAGGGCGCCACGAGGCCGTTGGCCAGGCGGATCGCCACCTCGCGCTCGGGGAAGACGACCCGGCTCACGCCGAGGTTGCGGAGGATCTTGCCATGGATGGGCGTGACCGCCTTGGCGATGATCTCCCGCACGCCCATCTCCTTGAGCGTCATGACGATGAGGATGCTGGCCTCGATGTTCTCCCCGATGCTCACGATGGCCGCATCGACATCCTGCACCCCGATCGCGCGCAGGGCCTTCTCGTCCGTGGCATCCAGTTGCACGGCGTGAGTGACGAGGTCCGCGACGGACTGAATCTTCTCCTCGTCGTTGTCGATGGCCATCACCTCGCAGCGGTGCTGCGTGAGCGTCTGAGCCACATGGTAGCCGAAGCGTCCCAATCCGATAACGGCGAATTGTCGTGCCATGGCGTCTCCTTTATCCGATTATGATCCGGGCTTCGGGATAACGGTACCGCTCAGGCGCCTCGCCGCCCATCACCGCGATGCCCACCGTGAGGGGGCCGAGGCGCCCGAGGAACATCGCGCAGATGATCATCAGCTTGCCGAATCCGCTGAACAGCGCGCTGAGGCTCAAGCCGTGGCCGTCGCCCACGGAGAGCCCCACGGTGCCGAACGCGGAGACGACTTCGAACAGGGTGGGAAGGAGCGGCTGACGTTCGCTGAGGAGCAACGCCATGGTGATCCCCCCGATGAGCAACGCCCCCAGCATCGACACCAGGAACGCTTTGGCGATGATCGCCCGGGGGAGGCGCCGCTCGAACAGCGTGACGTCCATCGTGCCGCGCATTGTGGACCAGAGCGCGGTCATCATAGTCCCGAACGTCGTGGTCTTGACGCCGCCGCCCGTGCCGCCAGGGGAGGCGCCGATGAACATGAGCAGCAGCGTGAAGAAGAGGGTCGCGCTCAGCATCTGGCCGGTGTCCAGCGTGTTAAGGCCGGCCGTGCGTGATGTGACGGCATGGAAAAAGGAGGCCAGCAGGCGATCCTGCCCGGAGAACTCCCCCATCGTCTGCGGATTGGAGGACTCCAGCAGCAGGACCACCACCGTGCCGACAATCAGGAGAGCGGCGGTGACCGCGAGCGAGAGCTTCGTGTGGACCGAGAGGCGGGGGATCTCGGAACGCATGTAACGGTAGAGGTCGCTGAAAACCAGGAACCCGATCCCGCCCAGGATGATGAGCGCGCAGATCACGAGGTTCACCACGAGGTCGGTCCGATAGGGGATGAGGTTGTCGGGAAACAGGGAAAACCCGGCGTTGTTGAAGGCGGAGACGGCGTGGAAGACGCCGAGGTAGGCCGCCTGCGGGAGGGGGGAATCCTGCCAGATGAGGAGCGTCAGGGCCAGGGCGGCGGCCGACTCGATGAGGAGGGTGATGGCGAAAGCGCCCTTGGTGAACCGGGCGAT
>JACRHK010000107.1 GCA_016217625.1 Nitrospirota bacterium | reverse complement strand
TTGATGGCCTCGTAGAGTTTGGCCGGATCGAGGCCGGCTTTGACCCCAAGGGCGAACCCTTCAGCGATGGCGGTGAACGTCGCATTGACGATCATGTTATTCACCAGCTTCGCGGCCTGCCCCGCGCCGGAGGGGCCCATATGGACGATGGAGCGCCCTAAGCATTCAAGGACCGGGAGGGCTTCCTGAAGCGTACCGGCGTCCCCGCCAACCATGATGGCCAAGGTCCTTTCCTTCGCGGCGGCTTCCCCGCCGCTCACGGGAGCGTCCAAAAAGCGGATCCCCCTTTCCCGAAGGGTGTTCGCGAGCTCCTTCGTGACGGAAGGGTCAGTGGTTCCCATGTCCACGATGATCCTCCCTGCCAGGAGCCCTTCGACGAGCCCACCCTTCCCGAGGATGACCTCTTGGACGGCCTGGGTGCTGGGGAGGGAGAGGAGCACGATCTCGGTCTGACGGCCAACCTCGGCCGACGAGGAGGTCCCCCTGGCTCCCTCCTGGATCATGGGGGCCATTTTGTGATGATCCGTATCGAAGACCATAACAGGGTAGCCAGCCTTTAAAAGGTTCCGGGTCATCGGCCCTCCCATGACCCCGAGCCCGGTGAATCCGAGCGATCGAGTCTCTGCCATGGATAGCTCCTCCTTTCAACGTGCCTGGGATACGATCTATCGAACGAGAAGACTCTAACACCCGGTCTCCTCGACGTCAAGGCTGATGTGACTCTTCACCACCTTTTCATCCTTGCGCCGAGGCTTTGGAAAGGGTAAGATCATAAGGTCTTGGTGAGACCATAAGCGTGGTTTGTCTATCATTGGTGAAGATGCGGTTCCATCACTATAAGGCGATTTACTGGATCCTGCCTAACGGTCTCCTGAGCGAGGCCTACGTGCCGGTTGTCGTCCATGACGACTGCAAAGGATGTGTCGTGTGTGAGCGAACATCCGAGTGGTTCATGGAGTTCGCCTGTCTGGCCCGGGATCTGATCGGCGTGAACTTGAGAGACTGCATCCACTGGGGCCATCTCTTCGACAACCCCCAGCCTTTGATCGTTCCTACATCGAATCTTCAACAGGTGAACGATGAAGTCATCAAGAAGCTTCGGGAGGCCTACTACGCCCTTCCAGAACAACAACGCCCCCACTTGAAAAAGATCTGGCCCCACGACCAGCACCTGTCCCAAACCGAGCGGTTCGAGGACCGCCTCACGATCGTCGAGCGGATGGTTAATCTCTGGAAGGATGGCCAGTACATCGGTTGGCCGAGCTAAGGACAAGCACGGAGGAATCCTTCATGGTCGAGCTGAACGCAAGCGAACTTCTCAAGGCTGACAAGGCATACCTGATTCATCCCCTGTACCATCCCCAAGACCACGGGGAGCCCTTAATCTTCGTCAAAGGCGAGGGGGCTATCCTCACAGATGTGAAAGGCCGGCAGTTCATCGATGGGCTTTCCGGACTCTGGAACGTGAACGTCGGCCATGGCCGGCAGGAGCTGGCGAGAGCAGCAGAGGAGCAGATGAGGACCCTCGCCTACTGTTCGAGCTACGCCGGCTCCTCTAACGTCCCGGCCATTCAGCTCGCCGCCCGCTTAAGGGAGCTGTCATATCCCAGTTTAAACACCGTGTTCCTCACCAGCGGCGGGGGGGAGGCCAACGAATCGGCCTTTAAGACGGCCCGCTTCTACTGGAAGGCCAAGGGAAAGCCGGACAAAGTCAAGATCATCGCCAGGCAGCTCGCGTACCACGGGGTCACGCTGGCGACTATGAGCGCCACGGGGATACCAGCCTATTGGAAGATGTTTGAACCCAGGGTTCCGGGGTTTCTCCATATCCCATCTCCCTATCCCTACCGTTTCGAAGGAACCAAGGAAGGGGAGAGCATTGGGGCCGCAGCCGCCAGAGCCCTGGAGGAGACGATCCTCCGTGAAGGGCCGGAGACGGTCGCCGCCTTTATCGCCGAGCCGGTCCAGGGAGCGGGGGGGGTCATCGTTCCGCCCGATGACTATTTCCCGAGGATCCGAGAGATCTGTTCGAAGTACGACATCCTCTTCATCGCCGACGAGGTCATCACCGGCTTCGGTCGGACCGGGCGCTGGTTCGCCCTCATGCGGTGGGGGGTAGAGCCGGATATCCTCTCCTTTGCCAAGGGGATCACCAGTGGCTACCTGCCGCTGGGAGGGATCATGGTTTCCGACATCATCCGGGAGATGATCCTCTCGGTCCCTTACGAGGATCGCTGGATGCATGCCTATACCTACTCAGGGCACCCCACCTGCTGTGCCGTGGCCCTGAAGAACTTAGAGATTCTCGAGAAGGAGGGCTTGGTAGGCCGGGCCGAGCAGATGGGGAAGAGGCTCCTTCAGGGGTTGCAAACGCTCTATGAGCTTCCTGGCGTCGGGGATGTCAGGGGATTGGGGCTTATGGCCGCTGTGGAGTTGGTGGCCGATCGAGGAACGAAGAGGCCTTTCGACCCTGCCCTGAAGGTGGGGAGGCGTGTTCGAAGGGAGGCGCAGGAGCGGGGTCTCTTCACCCGCTTCATCCGGGATGTGCTCATCCTGGCTCCGCCTTTGGTGGTGACCGAGGAGCAGGTGGACCGGATCGTTGAGATCCTCCGGGAGTCGATCCAGGTGGGGGTTCCGGGAAGAGGGTGATGCTCAGGCGGGGCTCTGTCCCGCGGATGAAAAACTCCATGACGGCCTTCTTGTCGTCGGGCGAGGTGGCACGGCCTGTTTGATAGTCCACAGGTATAGCGATGACGTTGGGCGGGACTGGGGAGTCCTCCTCAGGAAGGGAGGGAAGGATCTTCTGCATGAAGTTCGCCCAGATAGGGACCGCGAGGTGGGAACTTGATTCATGAGGGCCGAGGGAGCGTTTGGTGTCGTAGCCGAGCCAGACCCCGGCTACCAGGGAGGGGGTGTAGCCGATGAACCACACGTCGGTCGCCTCCTGGGTTGTTCCTGTCTTCCCGGCGAGGGGACGCCCTAAGAACGCTGCCCCTTTTCCGGTCCCTCGTTGAATGACCCCTTTCAAGACCTGAGTCAGGATGAAGGCGACCTCTTCCTTCATGACCTGCTCCCCCTCCGGGAGCCGTTCCTCCAGGATGTTTCCCTTCCCATCCACGATCTTTCTGATCAGATACGGCTGCATCCTGATCCCTCGGTTCGCGAAGACCCCATAGGCGGAGACCATCTCGAAGAGGGTCACCTCCGACACTCCAAGGGCCAGGGCGTACTCGGGGCGGAGAGGGCCCTGGATTCCCAGGGCGTGGGCCAGCTCGATCACCGGTTGGACCCCCACTTTCTCGATGAGCTTGACGGCCATGACATTGATGGAGTGTTCCAGGCCCTGGCGGAGCGTGGTGGGTCCTCGGAACTTCCGGTCGTAGTTTTCGGGGGTCCACACCCCACCGGCGACCGGATAGCTTACTGGGGAATCTTCGAGGACCGTGGAGGGGGTATAGCCCCGGTCGAAGGCAGCGGCGTAGACAAAGGGTTTAAAGGCCGAGCCGGGCTGCCTCCTGGCCTGGACGGCTCGGTTGAACTGGCTCCGTTTAAAGTCGTAGCCACCGATCATGGCCTTGATCTGTCCCATCCTCGGATCCATGGCTAAGAAGGCCCCTTCGATTTCGGGGTCCTGCTCGAGGGCAAGCTCCACCTTCTTTTTTCCTTCGTCCACGGCCAGGACCTGGACCTTGAGGCGATCCCCGGGGTTAAAGGCCTTCCACGGCTTCTCGAGGCCCGTCCATTCGAGCGTTTCGAAAGGGAGTTCCCCGGAATACTGACCGACCCGGACCGTCAACCCGTTCCGGCTGACACTGATCACCTCGGCGCGGAGGATGTCCCCAACCTTAGGGGGAAGGTAGGAGGGAGGCCCCCCGGCCACCGCTCTCGTCTCAGCCCTGTACCCTTTCGCCTTATCAATGGTGCGGAGCCCCTGGAAGAGGGCCTCTTCGGCGGCCTTCTGCATAGCGAGATTCAAGGTGGTATAGACCTGGAGGCCACCATGATAGAGGGCGTAGGTCCCATACCGGTCCTCGAGGCTTTGGCGAATTTCCTCGACGAAGTAGGGGGCGATGTTCCTGGTAGGGTTAAAGCGGCTCTCATCGAAAGGGACCTGGGAGGCGGCCAGGGCTTGTTCCTTCGTGATGAAGCCCAGCTCTGCCATCCGATTCAGGACATGTTCCCGGCGCCATCGGGCCCGTTTCCTGTCCACGATGGGGGAATAATACGTCGGCGCTCTGGGGAGGCCGGCCACGGTGGCAGCCTCGGCCAGGGTGAGGTGGGTGACTGATTTGG
>JACRHK010000104.1 GCA_016217625.1 Nitrospirota bacterium | reverse complement strand
GGTTCTTCTATCTCCAGCGGCTCTGCAACCACTGCGACTACCCGGCCTGCCTCGCCGCCTGCCCCCGGAAGGCGATCTACAAGCGGAAGGAGGACGGGATCGTCCTCATCGATCAAAACCGCTGCCGGGGCTACCGGAAGTGCGTGGAGCAGTGTCCCTACAAGAAGCCGATGTTTCGGACGACGACCCGGGTTTCCGAGAAGTGTATCGCCTGCTATCCCCGCATCGAGGGGAAGGACCCGCTCTCCAACGGCCAGCCGATGGAGACCCGCTGCATGGCGGCCTGCGTGGGGCAGATCCGGCTCCAGGGCCTTGTCAAGATGGACGCGAATGGATGGGTGGCAGACAGGTATAACCCGCTGTACTACCTTGTCCACACGGCGAAGGTGGCCCTGCCGCTCTATCCGCAGTTCGGGACCTCGCCCAACGGCTACTACATCCCGCCGCGCCACGTGCCGCGGGAGTACCTGAGGCAGATGTTCGGCCCCGGCGTGGACGCGGCGATCGACCGCTACATGAACCCCGACCGGGAGCTCCTGGCCGTGCTCACGCTCTTCCGGAAGAGCCAGCAGATCATCTTCCGCTACGAGATCAAGGAAGGACCGAAGCTCTACGAGACCGTCCTCCACGGGAAGCCGTTCGCCCTTTACAACGACACGGTGATCGCCTACGGCAAGGACGGCAAAGAGATCTTCCGGACGGCCGTGGAGGAAACGGTCATCGAGCGTCCGGACAAGCACTATAACTCGATTTAGTCGGTACGACTCGATTCCGAGCGGGAGGAGGGAGAATGGTGACGGCGGCCGACAACACCCGGGCAATCGAGACGGCCCTGGCGAGGAGCAGGGTCTACAGCCTGCTGTCCACCGCCTTCTTCTATCCGGGGGAGGACCTCTGGGCGCTGGCCGCTTCAAAGGACGCTGACGGCATCGTCGAGCAACTGGGCGGCGCCCTCGCCCCGATCTGCGAGGAGGAGGAGGCGGTCTGGCCGGCCCTGGAGGCGCTGGAGGCTTCGCTTGCGGACGTCCGGCGGGGGAGCCTGGCGGATCTCCGGGAGACGTACAACCGGCTCTTCAGCCACGCCATGAGCAAGGAATGCCCCCCGTTTGAAACGCAGTACGGAGGAGAGGCTTCGTTTCAGCGGATGCAGGTGTTGGCCGACATTGCCGGTTTCTACAAGGCTTTCGGCCTGGAGGCCTCGACGGACATGCCGGAGCGCTGCGACCATGCCAGCCTCGAGCTGGAGTTCCTCTACGTTCTTACCTATAAAGAGGCCTACGCGCTCCAGCGCCACGGTTCGGAAGAAGCGGACATCTGCGCGCAGGCTCAGCGCCGGTTCCTCAGGGAGCACCTCGGGAGTTGGGCGCCGTACTTCGCCAGGTTCCTGCAAAAGAAGGCCGGCAACGGGTTCTACGGAGCCCTGGCCCGCTTGCTGGGCGCATACCTTGCGTGGGAGATGAAATTCCTCGATGTGACGCCGCTTCCCCTGGAGCACCCCGAGCCCGTGGCGGAGGATGGAGGATAGAAGCTTGAGGATGGAGGATGGAGGGTTGAGGCAAAGGCTCTGGCCTCCAACCTCTAACCTCTAACCTTCAACCTTCAACTGTTATCATCAAGGAGGTCATTATGCGTACGAACATCAATGAGAGGAGGGGAACATTAGGGTTCCTGGCCGCGGTCGTGATCCTCGGCATCGCCCTGGCCTGGTGGGGAGTTTCCCTGGCCGTCACGCAGCCCGTGTCGCTCGCGGCCAAGCTGGTGAAGGGATCGCTCCCCCTCGACCCCAACAGCCCCGAGTGGCAGAAGGCGCCGGCCACGCAGATCCCGCTCAGCGCCCAGATCGTGGCCAAGCCGCGCTGGTGGGAGACGAGCGTCCGCCAGGTGGCCGTGAGAGCGATGACGAACGGCAAGGAAGTCGCCCTCCGCCTGGAGTGGGCGGACAAGACGCGCGACGGCGCCGCGGCGAAGACCGAGGCGTTCACGGACGCGGCGGCCGTCCAGTTCGCCGTGGGGAAAACCGAGATCCCCAAGCCGTACTTCTGCATGGGCCAGCAGGAGCAGACGGTCAACATCTGGCACTGGAAGGCGGCCTGGGAGGACGATCTGAAGCAATGGGCCAGCGTGGACCACGCCTATCCGGGGATGTTCGTGGAGTATTACTATGACGAGGCCTCGGACGGGAAGAAGACGGAGGTCTCGGCCAAGGGGAACGTGCAGGGGACGTTTTACACCGGGGCGCATGCGGACAACATCCTCTCCAAGCCGGGTATGCGGGTTTCCTCCGTGGAGGACCTGAGCGCCGGCGGGTTCGGGACGCTCACGACGCAGGCCAAGCAGGACGTCAAGGGGAAAGGCGTTTATGACAAGGGGAAGTGGGCGGTCGTTTTCCACCGGACGCTGAGCACGAACGACGCCCAGGACATCCAGCTCCCGGAGAAGGGGCGCGTCCCCGTGGCGTTTGCCGTGTGGGACGGCGCCAACGGCGAGCGGGACGGACAGAAGTCCGTCTCGACGTGGTACTATCTGACCATTCAGTAGGGCAAGGCTTCAGCCTGGCGAAGACATGGAAGTCCGCTACGATCCGACCTTGGCCGAGGAGGTCGTCTTGCTCGCCTGCCGGGCGCGCGAAGAGGCCGGCGATGATAGCCTCACGGACCTCTACCATGCCCGAACGCGTCGCCTCTACGACCTTCCGCCGGAGGAGCGCGAAGAGGTCTTCCGGCGGTTCCATGTCGAATTCTTTCGGGAGCAGGGCCTCGGCCGCGACTTCGAGGCGTTTCTTGGCGAGCACACGGATCTTTGCGATCGGATCGGGACGGTCCATGTGACGCGCGCCATCGAGTCGGAGGAGGCGAACCTCATGCGCGCCCCGGCCGGCCAGGTCGGATCTCCCTCCGTCCGGATCCGGATCCTCCCCGAGCGGTTTGCCGACACCCACACCCTCAGGCGGCTCCTTCTCCATGAGCTGGTCCACCTGGCCGACATGCTGGATCCGGCTTTTGGCTACGAGACAAAGATTGCGGCGGCCAACCCCGCCGAGGAAACGTTCCTCC
>JACRHK010000103.1 GCA_016217625.1 Nitrospirota bacterium | reverse complement strand
CCGGCCTATGCGCCGGGCAAGATCACCCCGGTCACCATTACAGGGATTCCAGGCAATACCGTGCTCGTCACCGAAGCCGTCCCGCCGTTCTCCTCCGGCGCCGAGGTGACAAGCTATGCCACCGCCTTCCGGCAACAGACTCTCCCTGTCACCAACGGCACCGTGACCCTGCAACTCGGCGAGAGCCCGGTGTTCGTGGAAGGCCCGGCGGTCTCCCTCCGCGTCAACGGCAATTCTAATGCCACCGTCACCGTGACCAACCCCGTCACTGTGGACTACACGATCCGCGGTGGGCAGGGGCGGGAGTTCTTCCTGGTCCTCGATGCCCCGGCCATGGGGGTCTCCCCCTCCTACCTGAATGCCACCGGCCAGTGGGTTCCCTTGCCAGCGAATCTGGGCGATGTCACACCCTTCTCCACCGCCCCCGCCGACGGCGACTACACGCTCTACACGGGCACCGTCCCCCTGGGGACCTACACCCTCTGCCTGGGGCATGATCAAACCAGCAACGGCCGCCTGGACATGGCTACCGCAGTGTATGACTGTGTGGAGGCGACGGTTCAATGAACATGACCATGAAAAGACAATCGGCCACCATCATCCTGGCATTGGGTGCAGGGTGCATCCTGGGCGGCTTCCCGCCGGATGCCCAACCGGGAGGAGGCAGCGTCAGCTATTCCCTTGAACATGGAGGGATCACGCGCACGTACCGGATCTATCTCCCGGTCTCGTATGACAAAACCAAACAGTATCCGCTGGTCCTGGCCCTGCACGGTGGCGGGGGAACGGGAAAGCGGATGGAGGATCTGACCCGCAACGGCTTCAACGCGTTAGCCGAACGGGAGCGCTTCGTGGTGGCGTATCCCGACGGCGTGGACAGACACTGGAACGACGGCCGCGGATTGGATCGTTGGCGCGCCCAACAAGAGGACATTGACGACGTGGGGTTTCTCTCCCACCTGATCGATACCCTGGTGGGTGAGCTGCGCCTCGATCCGAAGCGTGTGTATGTCACCGGCGCATCCAACGGCGCGCTCATGGCGCACCGCCTGGCGTGCGAACGCCCGGAGATGCTCGCGGCCATTGCGCCGGTCATCGGCGCCATGCCGGCGAACATCGCGCCCCGCTGCGCCCCCTCCCGTCCCGTGCCCGTCTTGATGATCAACGGAACAGAGGACACGCTCGTCCCCTGGGAGGGAGGGGAGATCCGTTTGGGCCGGACCAAGCTGGGGGAGAAACTGTCCGTCCCCGATACGGTGCGGCTTTGGGTCAAATTGAACGGGTGCCCTTCCAAGCCTACCGTAACCTATGAACCGGACAAAGACCCCCAAGACGGCACACGGGTACGAAAAGAAAACTACGGCCCCTGCCGGAATGACTCCGAGATAATCCTGTACGCCGTCGAAGGCGGCGGGCACACCTGGCCGGGAGGTCTCCAGTATTTTCCCGAACGCATCGTCGGGAAAACGAGCCGTGACATCGACGCCAGCGAAGTCATCTGGCGATTTTTCCAGCAACACCGGCTAAAGTAATGCTGTGACAACAATGAGTTGGACACCCCCACCCCTGGACACGAAACGCCTCCACCTCCGCCCGCAACCTATCGCCTCGCAGGAGAAGGCTCGCGGATCCAACAGCCTCCCCAACCGGAGGTTGGGGCTCCCGAGCAACTGGCAGATTTTCCACAAGGCAACAGACAAGGCGATTGGCTTCGTGGGGTTCATCCGGTGGGAACGGGATACGGGATGCGCCGAGATCGGCTTCTGGCTGGAGCGCGCCCATCGGGGACAGGGGTTGATGGCGGAGGCCTTGCGGTCCGTGCTCGCGTTCGGGTTTAACCGGATGGGCCTGGACCGGATTGAAGCCCTGTGCCAACCTTCCAATCCGGCCTCGGAGCGCGTCCTATCCAGGATCGGGATGCAGCGGGAAGGAATCGTCCGGGGCCATCTTCATGCCAAGGCGGAACCGGAGACGTTCCACCTCTACGCCATCACCCGCGCCGACTGGCTCCGCACCGGATAGGAATCCCCCCGGCATTTTTCCCTTCCAAGAAAACGACGAACCCGCTACAATACCTCTTGTGATCCGCCTCTCCCGTCCGGCGGAGTCCCGAGGTTCCGGATGCAGCCGGGGGGAAATCGGAAGGTCATGAAGGAGTCCCTTGCGATGATCATCATTATGAAACCCGAGATCGACCCGAAGGGCCAGGAGCTGCACCAGGTGCTCCAGCATCTGAAGCAGTATCCGGGCGTGACGGCTAAGGTCCACTCCGTGAAAGGCGCCACCCGCACGCTCACGGAGGTTTATCTCATCGGCTCCACCGCGACCCTCCCCCGGGAAGCTATCGAGGAGCTGCCGGGCGTGGAGCGGGTCGTGAAGATCTCGGAGAAGTACCGCCTCATCGGCCGCCACCAGGGGCAGGTGGAGGCGGTCGGCTTTGAATACAACGGCGTCGTGTTCAACCAGGACGCCTTCCACGTCTTTGCCGGCCTCTGCGCCGTGGACACCCGCGAGCACGTGGAGCAGATGCTGCGGGCCTTGCAGAAAGCCGGCCTGACGACCACCCGGATGGGCGCCTACAAACCCCGGACAAGCCCCTACGACTTCCAGGGCCACGGCCAGGCCTGCCTCTCCTACGTCTTTGAGCTGGCGGGGAAGTACGGCATCAAGGTCATCACCATGGAGATCACCCACGAAGACCACATCGACGAGATCCGGAAGGCTCTGACCGAGTCGGGGAACCCGACTGGCGTCATGCTCCAGATCGGAACCCGGAACGCCCAGAACTTCGAGCTCCTGAAGGTCGTGGGACAGCAGGACGAGTTCCCGGTGCTCGTGAAGCGGGGGATGGGGATCACGCTGGAGGAGTCGCTGAACGCCTGCGAATACGTGGCGAGCGAGGGGAACCGGCGGATCGTCTTCTGCCTCCGCGGGGTCAAATCCCACCTGGGGGATCCCCACCGGAACTTCGTGGACTTTGCTCACGTACCCGTCGTTAAGCGGCTCACCCGCCTGCCCATCTGCATCGACCCCTCCCACTCCGTCGGTCGTCGGGACCGTGCGCCGGACGGCATCTTGGACATCTTCCACGCTACGGCCCAAGGGGTCATCGCCGGCGCCAACATGGTCTTGGTCGATTTCCACCCGGCCCCGGAGAGGGCCCTCTGCGACGGCCCGCAGGCGCTGCTACTGGAGGAGCTGGAAGCTTTCCTAGAAGATGTCGCCATCGCCCGCGAGGCCTACGAGAAACGGAAAGCCCTGGCCGCCCGGTTCACCCAGGCATAGCAGCTCTCAGCGTTCAGCATTCAGCTTGAAGGGAGGAGCAGGTGTCCTTGCTGAGAGCTGACCGCTGAAAGCTGATAGCGAAAAAAACGGGCCGTTTCACGTCCCTTCGACAGGACTTCGGCGAGCTCAGTCGAGCCGCTCAGGACATGCATGCCCAGAACAAGCCATCGAAGGAACCGGTGAGGTATCTCTTTGGTACAACCGTTCCGTCCTTCAGATCGTGAGAGCGAGGGACTGGCTCTCATTGTCTTTGCAAGCGCTCTATTGTATACACAAGCTCCCAGGGAACTAGACGCCCGTTAATCAGTGTATGGGTGCGGGAGTCATAGGTCGGGACAGCCGGCCGGTAGGGCGGCTCGTTGCATCCAAAGGGTTTCGGAAGCACCCTTCCCTTTCCGTCAGAGAAGTCTCTCAGCTCGGGGTGTTTGATTTTCTGAACCTCCTGCCCCATGGGCAGCTTCGGCGAAGGAACCGGGCTGAAGCCGTAGCGAGAGACAACAGGGACTGGGGCCGGCTTTGACTGTGCCCAAGCTTCCCCAGCCAGGCCGAAAGCCAGCCGGCCGGCAGCCATCACGGCTAAGATAACTTGAGTGTTTGTTTGAGTTTTCATTTTGTTCCCTCCTCTCTGTTTGGGAGGGGACCCATTCCCCTCCCTGCCCAGTGGGTCACAGGAGGGCGGGAAAAGGTTCAAATTGACTTGAACCCACCTTTTGAGCTACTATTTGTTTGTATAGACAAGTCGATACAGGATGAACATTACGTTTGCCTATGATAAAGAAGCAAAGAAGCCGCATTATAAGGTGCGGCATGGTGACATTCATGAGGAGGAATTCGAGGAGGTTTTCTCTGGCCCGATGGTGGTGATCGGTCAGAGGGGTCCGGTGTTGAAGGCCGTGGGTCGAACCTTCAAGGGACGATTTCTGACCGTGGTCTTCATTCGACGAAGCGCCGACCACTACCATGTGATCACCGCCTGGCCTTCCAAAAGAAAACAAATCCTCCTCTGGCATCGGGAGATGAGGAAGCGATGACAAAGACGTGTAAAAAATGTGGCCAGGAGATGTATCAGGATGATCAAGGCCAATGGTTCTGCCCCGACTGCATCCTGGAAGAGATTGAACCGGCCTTTCTGGACGAGGAGCGGGAAGACCGGGGGGAACTGAAACGCCCCTATGTGCTGGCGCCTCCGACCAAACAGGTGAGCATCCGGCTGCCGGTCACCGATCTGGATCAGGCCAAACGCCTGGCCAGGCGCAAAGGGATTCCGAAGTATCAGAGCTACATCAAGACGCTGCTTCACGAGGCCTTGGTCAAAGAGGCGGGCCAGAAGCGGGCGAAAAAATAACAGGCCGTTTCACGTCCCTTCGACAGGACTTTGGCGAACTCAGTCGAGCCGCTCAGGACAGGCATGCCCGGGACGGATCCAGGAAGGAGCAGTGGTTTATCTCTTGGGCACAGCCCTCCCGTCCTTCAGTTCATGAGTGCGAGAGTCGTTTTTGGGGGCAGCCGGATGAGTTTCCCCTTCTTCACCCCGTAAGTCACATGAGAGGAGAAAAACGTTCAAAAGGAAAGAAGGCGAGAGCCATTAGGGAAAAATGCCGGAGAATCGTGAAGAAATAGACCGGGAAGGAAAGCCCTCCCCTTTCTCAGAAGGTAGGATACCAGGGGAGGAAAGAGGAAATCAACTGGGGGCCTTCCGCGCCGAATGGCCGAGGTCTTTCCCCGGGGCCACGCGATCCCGGATAAGCTGCTTCAGCTCTTTGATCTCCGGGAATCGCCCCTGCTCCTTCCGGGACCAGATCGGCGCACCGTTCACGCGGACTTCAAAGACCCCGCCGGCGCCCGGCACCAGCGCGACCCCGCCCAGCTCCGCCTCGAACGTCGTCAGCAGCTCCTGCGCCATCCAGGCTGCCCGCAGCAGCCAACGGCACTGCGTACAGTATTCGATCTCGACCCGTGGTCGATCGGCCATTTTCCCGTCTCCTGCGATATAGGTTGAATATACCATCCTCCTTAGGAAGCAATCAACTGCTCAGGTGGCATCACACTTGCAATTCCCTGCCCTCTTGACATACCGGGGGAAATGCTTTAGAAGAGTGCTGGGTTAGGGCCACGGAGGACGGGGACGCAAGAATTTTGAACAATTCTTCGTAGCGTCATGGCCGCCCGCGGGACAAGGACTCGGACAACAGGAGGTGCCCATGAGATTCCATCACTTGATCGGCTCGCGTCTCGCTGTCATCGCTTTGCTCACCTTCATCCCGTCGGAGACATGGGCGGCCGAGGCCCCCACGCTCAACGCGGCCAACACCGCCTGGATGCTCACGGCCACCGTGCTCGTCCTCTTCATGACCATCCCCGGCTTGGCCCTCTTCTACGCGGGGCTCGTGCGCGCGAAGAACGCGCTATCGGTCCTCATGCAGTGCTTCGCCATCACCTGCATCGTCTCCATCGTGTGGGTGTTGTTCGGCTACAGCTTGGCGTTCGGCGACGGAGGCTCCATCAACGCTTGGCTGGGCGGCCTCAGCAGGGCGCTCATGGGAGGAATCGACGCGGGCACGCTCAAGGGCACCATCCCCGAGACGGTCTTCGCCATGTTCCAGCTCACGTTCGCCATCATCACCCCGGCGCTTATCGTCGGAGCGTTCGCGGAAAGAATAAAGTTCACAGGCATGCTGCTTTTCAGCCTGCTTTGGTTGCTGCTGGTCTATATACCCGTGTGCCACTGGGTGTGGGGTGACGGCTGGCTCCAGAAGATGGGGATCATGGACTTCGCGGGCGGGACGGTCGTGCACCTCAATGCCGGGATGGCGGCGCTGGTTTCGGCGCTGGTGCTCCGGAAGCGCAAGGGGTTCCCGGAGACGCCCATGCCGCCGCACAACCTGACGATGACGGTGGCCGGCGCCTGCATGCTCTGGGTCGGCTGGTTCGGGTTCAACGCGGGGAGCGCCCTCGCCGCCGACGGCACGGCCGGCATGGCCATGCTGGTTACGCATATCGGCGCCGCCTCGGGATCGCTGGCCTGGATGTTCAGCGAGTGGGTCCGCTACGGGAAGCCCTCCGTGCTCGGCATCGTCACCGGCATGGTCGCGGGCCTGGGGACCATCACGCCGGCCTCGGGCTTCGTCGGCCCCGGGGGAGCCTTGATCATCGGCGCCACGGCGGGGGTCTGTTGCTTCTTGGCGACCAACTACATGAAGCGCCGGCTCCACGTGGATGACTCGCTCGACGTGTTCCCGGTGCACGGCGTGGGCGGCACCATCGGGACGCTCCTGACCGGCGTGTTCGCCGGCACGTTAGGCGGCGTGGGCTACGCCCAGGGCATCACGATGGGGCAGCAGGTCCTGACCCAGCTTACGGGCATCGCGGCCACGGCCGTCTGGTGCGGAGGCGTCACATACCTCATCCTGAAGGTCCTCGACGCCCTCCACGGCCTGCGCGTGAGCCACGAGGAAGAGGTGCAGGGGCTCGACACCGCCCTGCACAACGAGACGGGATACAATTTATAAATCAGCTTGTCACGGGATTCGCGCAGGCGCGGTTGCGCCCGCGCGCCGTTTCAAGCAAACGCTTCCACGCCGGGTCTGCCCATAGCCGTTGCAGGGGAGATCCATCAGCAAGATCGCGCGATCCGATCCCTTGAAAACTGCTATAATAGGGTAGGCATGAAGATCGTAGGACACACCCGACATCATCCGAAGGGCTTTAGTGAAGCGCTGAACCGCTTCTTTCAGCTTGCCGGGGAGTTCCGCAAGGACCCCGTGTTTATTCCCTCGGGCGTCTATCGATTTCGCACCTTCGCAGAGGCTGAACAGTGGCGCCACAAGATGCTCAGAGGCCACAGACCCGACCTCCCACGCTAGAAGACTTAGTCGCCGTCTGCAAACACCTGAACGAGCATGGTGTCCGGTACCTCCTCATCGGAGGTTTTGCCGTCAATTATTACGGGTTTCCCCGGGTAACCGAGGATATTGACCTGCTGGTCGACCCTTCCGACGAGAACGTCTCCAAGATCAAGGAGGCGCTGGCTTTTTTGCCTGATAACGCCGTCCGGGAAGTGGCGCCCGACGATGTGGGTCGTTATGAAGTCGTCCGCGTGGCTGATGAAATCGTCATCGACCTGATGAAGAGGGCCTGTGACGTCACCTATGACCGGGCAGGCATTGAACACTTTCTCTTCCACGACGTCCGCATCCCCATCGCGGATCTGCCCACCCTTATCAAGACCAAACAAGGCGTCAGGCCCCAAGACCAGTCCGACCTTGCCTTCCTCCGTAGCCTTGCCGAGGAAGAGAAATCCTAACACCCCCTGATCGGTTCTTGGACTGTGGGGTCTATAGGCGGATGTGCTCCGGCGCGATCCGCAGGCCATAGCAGGCCTCTCCTGCCGCTCCCCATCGCAAGGATTCCGACTGCCTATCGCCCCTGCGTGGTATAGTGAAGGGAACAAGAAAGGGGTAGGGGGATACGCCCCTACCCCGTGAAAGAATGATTCCTGGTAGCGGGGGGAGGATTTGAACCTCCGACCTTTGGGTTATGAGCCCAACGAGCTGCCAGGCTGCTCCACCCCGCGTCGAGTCAGTGCCATTATAAGCGAAAAATCGCGGCTGTCAAGCGCCCGTCTCGATCGGTCACCCCCATCCCCGCCTTCCCCCATACAGGGGGAAGGGGTAAGGGAGCGCAGGCTCGATAGTTACTAGAGCATGACCCGGCGCTCCCGGGCCGTGTTTTTGAGCACGATGAGGGCCTGATGGACCCGCTGGAGCCGGAGGTTACGCTGGCGGATGGCCAGGATGTCGTTTTGGGGGAACTGCTCCATCCGGATCTCTTTCTGGATCTTGATGAGCACGTTATGGAGATCCTTGATGGAGTCCGTATCGAACCTCTTGAGGACCAGCGGCGTGACGAAGATATACCCCTCGGCCACGTCCCGCCCCACGGCCGCGATGCTTTTGCCCCTAATGGTGGTTTCAGGCACTGGCTCTCCCCTGAGCAGTCCTGCGACGCTTGATTAGCCTTGCCTTCACCATCACTTCTGACTTCCGACTCCTGACTCCCCGCCTGCCGGACGGGCAGGCTGACTTCTTATGGGGGTTTCCAAGACCGGCGCTTCCTCCGGCGCTTTGCGCCGGCCGAAGATCCGTGCGGACCAGATACCCACTTCGTAGAGGAAGATGAGCGGGCCGGCCATGAGGGTCTGGTTGAAGACATCCGGCGTCGGCGTCAGGATGGCCGCCGCCACGAAAGCCCCCAGGATGGCATACTTCCGGTTCCGGGCGAGAAAGGCCGGCGTGATCAGCCCCAGCCGGGCCATCAGCGTGAGGGCCAGGGGGAGCTCGAAGATCGCCCCGAAGGCCAGGAGCAGGATGAGGCAGAAATCGATGTAATGCCCCACGGTCAGGATGGGGACCAGGTGGGGATCGAAGGCCAGCAGGAACTGCGTGCCGAAGGGGAGAACGACGAAGTAGCAGAACGCGGCGCCCACCACGAAAAAGGCCGTGGAGAGCAGCAGGAACGGCAGGGCAAACTGCCGCTCCCGGGGGAGCATCCCCGGCGCCACGAACCGCCAGACCTGATACGCCACGAAAGGGAACGTCAAGAAAACCCCCGCCACCAATCCCACCTTGATATGGACCCAGAACGGCTCGGTCAAGGCCTGGAAGTAGAGCCGCTGCGGCTCGGGGCGGAGGGAATAGACGAGATAGGGGTAACTCCACTGGAACTCATACAACACATTCAGGGGGCGCTCCAACCATTGCAGAATCCCGTCGGAAAATCCGATGGCCGCGCCGAACCCAATCCCCACGGCCAGCACACTATAGAGGATCCGCCGCCGGAGCTCCTCCAGGTGCCCCATCAGCGGCATCTTCGTTTCATCCGCCATGGGGCTTGTTGCCCTCCTCCACCCCGGCATGCCGGGGCTCCGTTCCCGGGGTTTTCGCAGGCGTCCCCTGGGAAGCGGCATCGCGCGCGGGTTCACTTTCCAATGAGAGATCCGGCGGCGCGGCGAGTTCGTCCCCGGCCTTCTTGATCTCCGCCTGGGCGGCCTGGACTTCCGCCTCTGCGGCCCGCATCTCGTTCTCCAGGCTCTCTTTGAGCTCCTGGGACGCCTTCCGGAACTCGGCGAGCCCGCGCCCCAGCGCCTTCCCCATGTGGGGGAGCTGACGGGGACCGAAGATCAGGAGCGCGATCACCAGGATGACGATCAGCTCCGGCATGCCGATGCCAAACATCACATCCTCCTCGCCCCATGATACGGCAGAGTCGCCGGGGAGTCAATTTTCTCTAATACAAACGTAAGCATCTTTGTGCCATTCGCGGGTGGTGCCGCCCGGAGGCCCTCCCCGCGACGCCAGCAGGCCCCGAGGGCCGGGTCCTGTCGGCGTCCCTCGATCCACCCCCTTCCCTAGCCCTCCCCCCTCGAGGGGGGAGGAATAAGGTGGGGGGGGACGATCTAAGCCCCGACCGTGCTCAAGGGCCCCTATGAGCAGATCTCCTCAGGAATGAGTACGCCGTTGCCTCTGGCCTTATCCTGGTGCGCGGGGCCCTTTGCGCGCGGGCGGGGGGCCCCCTGCCACCGCCACCCGGCCCCGGGGCCGATGCCGCACGGGGAGGTGGGCGGCAACTGGACCCGCGAATGGCATGCCTACAATGACGTTCGTATTAGTTCGGAGATTCGCCGGGCTCGGGGGGCCGTCTGGCGACGGTCACCGGGATCGTCAGGGGCCGGCCGTCGCGGGAGATTCGGACGGGGACCGTCTTCCCCACGGTCGCCCTGGCCACGAGCCGCAGCAGCTCGGACGGATCGTGCACCGGCCTGCCGTCGAACGCGACCACGACATCCCCTTCTCTCAATCCCGCCCGCGCAGCAGGAGACTCCTGGTGGACGGAGGCGATCCCCACGCCCCGAGGCGCGGGGAGCTTTCGCTCAGCGGACGGCTCGGGGGTGACCTTCTGGAGGCGCGCGCCGATCCACCCCCGCACGACCTCCCCCTTCTGCCGCAGGTCATTCAGCACCTCTTTGGCCTGATTGCTGGGGATGGCAAACCCGATCCCCTGCCCCCCCGATACGAGGGCCGTGTTGATCCCGACCACCTCGCCGCGGAGATTGAACAGGGGGCCGCCGCTGTTCCCCATGTTGATGGCGGCGTCCGTCTGAATGAAGTCCTCATAGGGGCCGGTGCCGAGGACCCGCCCCTTGGCGCTCACGATCCCCGCCGTCACCGTATGAGAAAGACCGAAGGGGTTCCCGATGGCCACCACCCAGTCGCCGACTTCCAGGGCGTCGGAGTCCCCGAAGCGGACCGTGGGGAACTTGCGTTTCAACTCGATCTTGAGCAATGCCAGGTCCGTCATGGGGTCTTTACCGACCACCCGGGCCGCGTACTCCGCCTCGGCCTCCACCTCAGGCGGAACCGAGAGCTTGACCCGGAACGCATCGGTCTTCTCCACGACGTGATAGTTGGTGAGGATGTAACCTTCCTCGCTCACGAGGAACCCGGAACCCAGGCTCCGGCGCCTTTGCTCGTCGGGCGGCTCCTCGCCGTAGAAGCGTCGGTAGAGCTCCTCGCCGAAGAACTCCCGAAGGCGATCCGGATCGCTCCAGGACGGCCGGCCGCGCTTCCCCCGCTGCACGCTATGGGTCGCGCTGATGTGAACGACGGCGGGCGAGACCTGTTTGACCAGCTCGGCAAACGAGGCGGGCGGGGCCGCCTGCGCGGAGGAGGCGGACAGCAGCGCGGCCGGCAGGCCGATGCACCCGATGACAACAGCCCGCGCGCGCCGTCTCGCGAATAGGATCTTCATCATGGCAACGTCAGCAGAAAAAAAGCCCGTCCCGATGGCCATCGGGACGGGCCGGAACATGTAGGCCGTGAGGTTATTTCTTCTCGGCCGGCTTTGCAGCGGGTTTCGCTTCTTCCTTCTTCGGCTCGGCCTTCTTCTCTTCCTTCTTCTCGGCCTTCTTTTCTTCCTTCTTGGCCGTGATTGACTTGGCGGTCATCTTGCCGTCGGCCTCGGTGTACTTCGCGACGACCTTATCGCCGGTCTTCGGGAGCGCCTTCTTCAGCTTCGCGGCGTCGAGCGTGACTTCCTTGTCCTTGCCCTTGATCGTGACGGTCTTGGCCTTGTCGTCGACCTTCGTCACCTCGCCGGTGATCGAGTGAACCTTGGGCTTCTCGGCTTTCTTCTCTTCCTTCTTGGGCTCGGCCTTCTTCTCTTCTTTGGCGGCGGGAGCAGGCTTCTTCTCCTCGGCCTTCTTCTCCTGGGCCACGCCCAAACCGCTAAAGGCGGCCAGGACCACGAGGGCCAGTGCCAGGGTCAGCAGCTTCTTCATCTAGGTATCACCTCCTCTCTCTAGAGAAATGGGATAAAAACGCTGTACGAGTCTAGCAGAACGCATGCCAGGTGGCAAGCATTTTATCTCATCAATCTTTTCAACGAGTTAGATGAGATTCCCTGGCGGAGAGGCCTAACGCGGTTCCTCATTTGAGGAAACGACATCCCCAGTTGGGGAAGCGCCGGGCCGGGCGATTTGGAACTTTTCCAGACGGTAGCAGAGGGTTTTGTAACTCATCCCCAGGAGCTTGGCCGCCCGCGCGATGACCCAATCGGTTTTGCGCATGGCCTTGAGAATGACCTCCCGCTCGAAGACCTCAAAGGAAAACCCCTCGTCCGGGATTTCGAAGTCGAAGCGATCCGGCTTGGCCGCCACCTCGGAGGGGAGGTCTTTTTCGTCGATCAGCGGCCCCTCGCTCAAGAGAAAGGCCCGTTCGAGCACCGATTGCAATTGCCGGACATTCCCCGGCCAGTGGT
>JACRHK010000117.1 GCA_016217625.1 Nitrospirota bacterium | reverse complement strand
TTCCCGAAGGGGTCTAGCCTATGATCCTCATTACGGGGGGAACGGGGTTTCTCGGCCGCCATCAGGCCCCCGCCCTTGCGGAGGCGAGGCTGAAGGTGCGCTGCCTGGTCCACCGGCAGCCGCTCTCTCAGCCCCTCCGCGCCCTGGGGATTGAGGAGATCCCCGGATCGATCCTCGAGGACTCCTCCCTCCGGCCGGCCCTCCGGGGAGTGGAGCAGGTCGTCCATCTGGTGGGGATCATCCTGGAATCAAGCACGCGCACCTTTGAGACCCTCCACGTCGAAGGGACCCGCCGCCTGCTGGAGGCGGCCCGCGCGGCCGGGGTGCGCCAATTCGTTTATGTGAGCGCCCTGGGCGCCCGCCCTCGGGATGCCACGCGCTACCACCGGACCAAATGGGAGGCCGAGGAGCTGGTGCGCGCGAGCGGCCTCCCGTTCACGATCGTCCGGCCCTCCGTCATCTACGGACCCGGGGATGCGTTCATCAGCCGCTTTGCCCGGCTGCTCCGCATGGCGCCGGTCTTCCCGTTCCCCAGAAGCGGGCGGCTGCAGCCGATCCACGTCGAAGACGTCGTGGCCTGCCTGCGCGCCGCGCTCCAAGAACCCCGCTGCCTGGGGCAGGCCTTCTGCCTGGCCGGCCCAGACCGGTTGACGCTGGAAGAGATCCTCCGGGCCATCCTGGACGCGCTCCACATCCGGCGCCTGCTGGTCCCCCTCTCCCCGCGGCTCCTGCGGCCGCTCGTACGTCTGCAAGAGGCGATCCTCCCCTCTCCCCCCCTCACGCTGGATCAGCTCCGGATGCTGCAAGAAGAGCACCCCTGCGATCCGGCGCCTGCCGAGGCCGCGTTCGGCCACCGCTTCCTCCCCTTCCGGGAGGGACTGGCCAAGTGCCTCAGGTCTCCCCATGACGCCTGAACCGCGCACTTCCACGACGGAAGGGATCCTCCTGCCCGCCCCCGTGGAAGACCTGCTCCGAGGCCTCCATGCCCTCTTGAAAGTCCGGCAGATCTATCCCGCCGGCCATCGCCTCGTGGAAGCGTCGCTGGATCGCGTGGCTGCGGACTTTGCGGCGTACTTTGCCTCTGAAGAAACGCTGTCCCTGGGCTTTCTCCGGGGCGGGCTCCTGCTGGGGGAGTCCCCGGTGAAACATAAAACCCCCGTGGTCGAACGCCTGCAACAGATCTGCTATGAGCGGGGAATCGCGCAGATCGCCTTTTCACGCGGGATCGCGTCGGCCGACCTCCGCCTCTTGATCGAAGCGCTCGTCCTTCCCCGGGAGCAGATGGCGGCAGCGGGAGGAACAGGCGCGTGGCTCACCCAGAACGGCTGCGCGCATCTCCAGCTCGCGGAACTCCGGTATCAAGCCCTGCTGGGGGTCAAGGAGCCTCCGTCCGATCTGTCCCAGGAAGAGCGGGAGATCGCCATCTGGAAGACACTCGTCCACTTCTCCGGCGATCGCCTGCAGCAGCTCCAGGGTCAGGAAAACCACCTCCGGAAGTTTTTCCTCAGCAACCCCCGGCTGGCCGAAAAACTGGCCGCCTTAGGTCGCGCAACCAACCCTCCCGAAGCAGACCCCAAGCTGGCCGCCGCGCTGGCGCCCGTTGAGACCTTCATCCACCAGTTGACCGAACTCCCCGCCTCGGATCGGGACCTCTTCCTCGATCGGTTGAGCCACCTCACCCACGAGGAGACGGAGGCGGTCCCCCCCGAAGGGACGCTCCCGCCGGAAGACCTGCGCCTCGCGGTGGACACCTTTACGAAATCGCATCTCGTCGATCTGATGGCGATGGTCGTGGCCCTGGAGGGAAAGGCGACCAAACGGCTGGTCTCGACCTTCAAACAACTCTCCCAGGAGGAAATTGAGCAGAAGGTCCTTCCCGAACTGTCGCGCCGGATGGAGACCGCCCGCCAGGGACAGGGGGCCGTCCCTTATCCGCTCTGGAAAGCCGTGGAACACCTCCTCCTTAGTCGATCGGAAAAGGACTACATGTCCGAGACCTATACGGAAGCCTTGGAGATGCTCAGCGGCGACCTGGGCGCGCTTCCCCCCGCGCAGTGGGAGGCCGACCGGCTCCTGGAGTATACGGGGACCCTGCGGGAAGAGGAGGTCCAGTGGAGTCGGACACAGGTCCTCCTGGAGCTGCTAGCCTTTGAGACGGGAACGGTCGAGATCCTCCAGGCGCTGGGGGAACTCGCGGATGAGTTCCTCAGCACCGGCCGCTACGCGGAAGCGGCTGAAATCCTGCGATCCCTGAGTCCCTTCCGGGCACCGGCTTCAGAAACCGATCAGAGCCGGGCTGCCACCGCCATCTTCGCGTCCATTGACCCCCTGCAGATCGTCGATCAGGTCGCAGAGCTCCTTCCCACGCTCACGGTGAACCAACAGGAAGGCGCGCGTCAGCTCCTCTCCCTCCTGCAAGAGGAGATGGTCGTTCCCCTGCTGGAGCGGCTCGCCCTCGAAGAGAAGATCTCCACCCGCCGGTTTCTCCTCGAACTCCTCGCGCAATGCGGTTCCGCCGTCGTGCCGGAGATCCTCAAGCGCCTCCCCGACGCCCCCTGGTACTATCTCCGCAATCTGGTCATGCTCCTGGGGGATCTCCGGGACGAGCAGGCCGTCCCCCCGCTGCACCACCTCCTCGATCACGGCAATCCCAAGGTCCAGCGGGAAGTGGTTGCGGCGTTGGGAAAGATCGGGTCCCGCCGCTCCATCCAGCTGCTGCGTCCGATCCTGGAAAAAGACCCTTGGATCCCCACCGAGCAGAGTGATCAGATCCGGATTCTGGCCGCGAAGTCGCTGCAGCAGATTGGAGGCGAAGAGGCGGATCTGGCCCTCCGCAAAGGAAGCAAGAGCCGGCGCAAGATTGTGCGGGAGACCTGTCAACACTTGATAGCAACGAGCCATGAGTGACGAGCAACGAGTGCCGAGCAACGAGTTTTGCATTTTTCTCATTGCTCATTGCTCATTGCTAAAGAAAGGATAGAAGCATGGACGAAGGTACCCCCGCAGTTCCCGAGACTCCCTCAAAACCAGGAAGCTTCGAACAGCTCATCCAGGATCTGGCGGCCGCGGTCAAGTGCCGGCGGATCTACCCCCCGACCCACGGGATGGTCCAGCGGACCTTCCGCCGCCTCTACGAGGACCTCCGGCTCCTTTTCGTCGATCAGGAGATCGTCCGCATCGGCCTGGTAGGCGACGATCTGGTCGGCGGGGAACAACCGCTGAGCCGGGTGAACCTCACAGTGCAGCACCTCATCCGGACGCTCCAAGAGCGGGAGATCGAGAAGCTGTCCTTCCATCGGGGGTTGCAGGAAGAAGAGCTGGCGCGTTTCGTGGAGTTCCTCAGCAAGCCGTCCGGATTTTTGGGGGGGTGGCGGGAGACGGAAGAGCATCTGCAATTGCTCGGCATCCAGCGGATTACCGTAGGGAAGATCTGGATCCAGCCGGCCGAAGAGCAGGTGGCAGCGCCTGCCGAGTTAGGGGAGATCTATCGCGGGAGCCTCCGTGTCATCCGGGAGATCATCGAAGGATATCGCGCCGGAAACCGGCTGCCGATTTCCCTGGCCCGGGACATCGTCCACAGCATCGTCCGGTCGATCCACGATGATCCCGCTCTGCTGCTGTCGCTGTCTGCCCTTAAGGGCCACGACGACTACACCTTCACGCATGCGCTGAATGTCAGCATCCTCACCGTCGCCCAGGCGAAAGTCCTGGGGCTGAAGGAGCGGGACCTGGATGCGTTCGGACTCTCGGCGCTCCTGCACGACATCGGCAAGCAGCAGATCCCCCTCGAGATCCTCGGTAAGCCCAGCCGGCTCACGGATGAGGAGTTCGAGATCATGAAGCGCCACCCCGTCATCGGGGCGGAGACCCTCCGGAAGATCTCCGGACTCCCCGAGATCGCGTTGAACGTGGCCTTCGAGCACCACCTCGGCGTCGCGTTCCGAGGCTACCCCCGGGTCGGGCGGAAGTGGAAGCTGAACCTCTGCACCCTCCTCACCACGATCGCCGACTCCTACGATGCCCTCCGCACCAACCGCCCGTACCGCCCCGACCTGTCGGTGGATCAGACGCTGGAGATCATGCGCCAAGGGGTGGGGACGCTGTACGATCCTCGCCTTTTCGAACTCTTCGAGCGGGTTGTGCGCGCCATGGCCGAGAATGAAAAGCAGCAGGTGTCCGGGGGTTGAAATGGTTGCAATAACGCCTTGAAAGCCATGGTATATTACT
>JACRHK010000108.1 GCA_016217625.1 Nitrospirota bacterium | reverse complement strand
CCTTCAAGTTTCAGGATTCGTGCGGCCCAAGGTTTGTCGAGACCCCGATGATGACGCGATCTTGGGGTGTGCAGTAGAAGGCAGGGCAAATTATCTGGTCACGGGCGATCAGGACCTTCTGGTGTTAAGGGAATACATGGGTGTTCACATTATTACGGCACGCCACTACTTGGAGCGCTTGCATTTGGGGCGATAAGGGCCGCAACGTTGCGGCCCTTACCTCGTCACGGCTTCATGGGGCGCTTGCTCCGTCTCTACGTCTCCTTCTATAATAGTCTCACCAACAGAGATCCTTGGGAGGCACGATGAAACGTTCGCCCCTTGCTTCAACGCATCTCGCGTTGGGCGCGACGTTCCAAACCGCTGGAGAATGGGAGGTCGTGGCCCATTACGGCGATCCGCCTGCAGAGTGCAGGAGCATCCGGCAGACCGTCGGCCTGGCAGACCTCAGCCGCCGGGGGAAGATCCGCCTGACGGGCAAGGACCGGGCGGAGTTCCTCCACGGCCAGGTCACGAACGACATCAAGAAGCTCCAGCCGGGGGAAGGGGTCTATGCCGTCTTCACGACGCCCAAGGCGAAGATCTTGGGCGAGGTCGTAGTGAGCTGTCTCTCGGACGCCCTCTGGTTGGCCGTCCCCGGCGAGATCGCTGCCGCAATGGTAGCCCACCTGGACCGGTTCCTCTTCACAGCGGATGTCATGATCGAAGACCTCACGGACCGCTACGCCTGTCTCTCGCTGCAGGGACCGGTTGCGCGGAAGGCGCTGGAAGCGGCCATTCCCGGCGTGGTTCCCCCCGCTCCCTACGGCGTGTGGGAGGGCGCCTGGAAAGCCTATCCTCTTCTCGTCGTGGGAAGCGCATCCACGGGGGAGGAGGGGTATGACTGCTATCTTCCCGTGGAAGGGGCGGAAGCCCTTTGGGGGGCGCTACGGGAGGCCGGGAAGCCGTGGGGGCTTCAACCTGTGGGTTTGGAAGCCTTGGAGATTCTCCGTATCGAGACGGGCATCCCGCGGTACGGCGCCGAGCTGGATGAGACAGTCATGCCGCTGGAAGCGCGGCTCGACCATGCGATCAGCTACACGAAGGGGTGCTACGTGGGGCAGGAGACGATCGCCCGCATTCACTACCAGGGGCATGTCAACAAGATCCTGGTGGGCCTGAAGGGGGAGGGCGCCGCGATCCCCTCGCAGGGGGACGTCCTTTACAAAGAAGGGCAGGAGGTGGGACGGGTGACGAGCGCTGTCCTTTCTCCCACGCTGGAGGCCGTCGTTGCGTTGGGGTATGCGAAGCGGGCGTCGAGCGAACCCGGGACGGCGCTTACGATCCAGACGGCGGCGGGGGACGTGCAGGCTGTCGTCACCGAGCTGCCGTTTTACATGAGAACGGGGTAGCCGGTAAACAGAGGTTATCATGTCCATCCGCAAAGACCTGACGCTCCGGATCGACGAGATTATTTCGGAGACGCCCGACACGAAGACCTTCCGGTTCTATCTCCCGCCGGGGGAGCAGCTCGACTTCCTCCCCGGGCAGTTCGTGTCTTTGGTCATGATGGTCCCGGACGCTTCGGGCGAGCCGCGGAAGCGGAGCCGGGCCTTCTCTATCGCCTCTTCTCCGACTGAGACCCGGTATCTCGACCTCACGGTGAAGATCAACATGGGAGGGGAGATGACCCCCTATCTCCTCTATCATGCGCAGGTGGGGGAGGAGGTCCGGGTGAAAGGGCCGAAGGGGACGTTCACGTTTCAAGAGGGAATGGGGGAGCGGCTCCTCCTCATCGCGGGGGGCAGCGGCATCGTCCCCTCCATGTGCCTCCTCCGTTATCTCGTGGCGAAAGACCTCCCCGTCCGCGCCCGGCTCCTCTACGCGGCCAAGACGCCGGAGGACCTGATCTTCCGGAAGGATCTGGACGCGATGGCCGCCGCCCATCCGCGGATCCGGATCGACTACACCATCACCAAACCCCAGGGGACCGGCTGGACAGGACGCACGGGGCGTATTGATGAGCCGCTTCTCCGCGAAGTGTTGAATGAGTCGTCGTATGACCTGGTCTACCTCTGCGGCCCGCCCCCCATGGTCGAGCACCTGGTGACCCACCTGCTGGCACTCGGGTACCCGCCCGAGCGGATCAAGACGGAGAAGTGGGTGTGAAGTGCTTGTCGCAGTCAGCGTTCAGCCGTCAGCGATCAGCCACAAACATGACTCCAGGCTGAAAGTGGATCCGCCACCTTGAGGTGCTATACGGCATGTCCGAAGCGCTGCTACGGGAGGTCCGCGAGCGGCTCTCCCGGGCGCAGCGGGTGGCGGTCCTCACGGGAGCCGGCATATCAGCCGACAGCGGCATCCCCACGTTCCGCGGGGAGGAGGGGCTGTGGCGACATTACCGGGCCGAGGACCTGGCGACCCCCGAGGCGTTTGCGGAGAACCCACGTCTCGTTTGGGAATGGTACGATTGGCGCCGCGCCCTCGTGGCGAGCAAACAGCCTAACTCGGCCCACGACGCGCTCGCGCGGCTAGAGG
>JACRHK010000102.1 GCA_016217625.1 Nitrospirota bacterium | reverse complement strand
TTCTAACGGGGTAAAGATGGGCGAACGGACGCTCACCATTCGGCAACTGGCGCAGGAGGCCGGCGTCTCTTCCAAGACGCTCCGGCACTGGGAGACCCGCGGGTTGATGCCGCCGCCCCGGAGGACGCACACGAACTACCGCCTCTACGGCGAGGACGACGTGGAGCGGGTCCTCTTCGTCCGGAAAGCGCAGAGCCTGGGGTTCACGCTGGCCGAGATCCGGCAGATCTTCGATCTGGCCCGATCGCGAAAGACGCCCTGCGAGGCCGTCATCCGGTGGGCGGGCGAGAAGGTTCGCGCGCTGGAGGAGCAGATCCGGTTGCTGGAGGAGCTGAAGGACCGCCTGGCGGCTTATCAGCGCCGCTGGATCCGGGAAAGACCCCCCGCCCATCAGGAGCCGGAGGAGGTCTGCCGGTGCATCGCCATGGTGCCCCTGGAGACTCTTCGAGCGTCCCGCGCACCCTCTCCCGCGAAAGGAGGTGAGAAGCATGGAATCCAAGCAGAACGTCAGCCTGTGCCCCGCGTGCGGCGCGTGTCCGGCCGTCGAGGTCTATGAGGACGCCGTGAAGATCGGCGAAGCGGGCAACCAGGTCACACTCAAAAAGGACGAGTGGAACACCCTGGTCGACCTGATCGCACAGGGCACGTTGAGCCGTCAATAACGCGCACGGGGCGGGGATCACCGCGATCCCCGCCCCGTTGTTGTCTCCGGTTGACTTCTCCGGACCGTTTGATTATCGTGGAAGTATGCAGTCCACGATCATCCCCCAAATCCTTCCCCTGTTCCCGCTCCCCGATGTGGTCCTGTTCCCACGGATCTATCTGCCGCTCCACATCTTCGAGCCCCGCTACCGCGAGTTGGTGCGGGATGTCCGGGCGGGCGATCCTTACATCGGGATGGCGCTGCTTAAAGAGGGGTGGGAGAGCGACTACCGCGGCAACCCGCCCATTTACCCTGTGGGATGCGCGGGGCGGATCGTGGAAGTGGAGTCGCTGCCCGACGGGAAGTACAACCTGGTGCTCCACGGCCTCCGGCGGATCCGGATGCTCGAGGAGTTCCACGACCGGAGCTACCGGCAAGCGTGGGTCGAAGTCCTGGAAGAGCCGGACGTCGCGCTGCCTCCGCCGCTCCGGGAGGCCTTCTTCCGCGTGCTGGAGGAGTACGCCGCGCTCAGCGGCAACCGCAAGGTCATGGATCGGATCCTGAAGGCGAATCTGGAGGAGAGGGTTCTCGTCCACACGCTCTCGTTCGGCCTGGGATTCACCCCGCTGGAGAAGCAGTTCCTCCTGGAGGCGGAGGGGCTGAACCAGCAGTGCAAACGGCTGATCGATCTCCTCCAGTTCCAGATCGCCGAGCGCCGGGCGCGGTTGGGAAAGCTTACACAATGACGGGATCCAAAGGCTTCTGGCCCGAGGATCGAACGGACTTTCCCCAAGGTCAAACCCGCCTGCCACGCCGACGAAGTCCTCGCCTCCCTCCGCCAGCCACATTGACCCACCGCACCTCGTTTCAATACTTTAGAACCAGATCAAAGCAAAGCGTCCCGTCTTCTTCTCTTTGGCCGGAAGCGCCGTAACGCTCCAACAGCCCGATCATCGGCAAATTTTCCGGCAGCACGTACCCCCGCAGCACTCGAATGCCGTTTTCTCGCGCATGCTGAACGAGGAACTCCATCAGGATCGCCCCCACCCCGCGGTTCTGATACTCATCCACGACCGTGACGGCGAATTCCGCCACGTCGGGCTCGCCCGCCGAACGGAAATAGCGCGCGATCCCTATGCCCTCGTTGCCTTCATCTTTGACCTCGTACGCCCCGATGGCCGCATGATTCACTTGATCAATATCCGCGAGAAACGCGAGTTGGGCCTCTGAAAGGCTCTTCATCGGTGTGAAAAACCGCAGATAGCGCGACCGCTCAGACAGCCTCTCGAACCCTTTCTTGAGGCACTCCTTGCTGCTTCGGTCCACGAGTGAAAGACCCACAGGGGTCCCATCTTTCAACTTCATCTCGATCTGGGAGCTGAGTATAGCCATGTCGCTCGCAAGGAATGGGGCCACCAGGTGAGCTATTCCCTTGTTGCCGGGTTTATTCGACTTTCGCGAGTTCGGGATATAATAGCATCACGCATTCAGGACACACTCCGTGGCTGAACTGCGCCGCGCTGTGGCGCTCGACATAGACCTCAACCGGTTGCCACGCTTCTCCCTCGCGAACCCGCTTGCATCGGGCACAGATGACAATGAAGCCGCTGAGTGCCTTCGTGAGCGCTCTCTCCATCTGCGCATGCTCAATGCTCCGTTCCATTTCTAACCGGCGCACTTGGTTCAGCAATCGGTCCGCGTAGACCCCCAACACCAGGAGCAGGAGGCACACGAGGGTTCGCATGTAGAGCTCGTGGGCATCGTGTGGGATGAGATTCGCAAGCGGCCCTTTATCGGCAAAGATGATTGTGTGGACAAAAGCTTCCGCGACCCAATAGAAAACCGCAAAAGCGATGCCCAAGTATAGTAACTTGCGGTTCTTCACGACTTGCAAGATCTTGGCGCCACCGGCCCACCCTACAATGGCAACATCGATCGATAAATAGACACGCCTGTCTAACACCCCAAACACGGCACTATCTTGTAGCCTATCATAATAATCGATAATATCGCAACATGTGCATCTTGCTGATTCCACGAAAATGCACGGGTCATCTTGCTTCCGCCGGACTGCTTCGTCGCAAAACACCCCAGCGTTTGATCCCCGCCCTTCCCCTGCGCTACGATAGTTTTATGGATACCGCGCGGATTGAGCAGTTCAAGGCGGTCCTGGCGCTGGACCCGGAGGATGTGACCGTCCTCTTTGGCCTGGGGCAGGCCTATCTGGAGGCGGATCAACCCGCCGAAGCTGAACAGGTCTTGCGCCGGGCGATTGAGTTGAAGCCCGACTACACGGCGGCCCTTCACCTGCTGGGCCGCGCCCTGGAGAAGCTGGGACAGATGGACCAGGCGCTGAAGATCTATGAGCAGGGGATTGTCGTGGGAGAGCGGACACGGGATATGATCCCCCTGGAGAAGATGCGGGCGAGGGTCCGAAGGCTGAAGAAGGCTGGCGCCGGCACTTGAACTCCATTCGGACGGAGGGACCCCTTCCTTCGCGTCCCGTATTCACGGTGTCCGGATGCACTGGTGCACCGGCAAGACGGGGATGAACCATGGAAGGCTTTGCAGGGGCCCTCGGCATATTACGCGTGTCGCAAACGGTGCTCAGACGGGCCGCGATTCCAGGGCTCCCTCCGCCCGAGCTTTATGGAGAAGTGAAGGGAAAGGAGGAAAGCAAGCGATGAACGCCGCTGAGCTGATGGCCCGCTGCCTGGAGAACGAGGGGGTGCGCTACGTCTTCGGCGTGCCGGGAGAGGAGAACCTCGATCTCCTCGAAGCCCTGCACGACAGCAGCATCCCGTTCATCACCACGCGGCATGAGCAGGGCGCCGCCTTCATGGCGAATGTCTGGGGCCGCCTGACCGGAGAGGCCGGCGTCTGCCTCTCTACGCTGGGCCCCGGGGCCACAAACCTGATCACGGGCGTTGCCGACGCACAGGTCGACCGCGCCCCGCTGGTCGCCATCACGGGCCAGGTCGGCCTGGAGCGGATGCACAAGGAGTCGCACCAGTACCGCGACCTGGTCCAGATCTTCGCCCCCGTGACCAAGTGGAACACGCAGATCAAACGCGCCTCCACCGTACCGGAGGCAGTACGGAAAGCCTTCAAAGTGGCGCAGATGGAGAAGCCCGGCGCCACGCACCTGGATTTCCCTGAAGACGTGGCCCAGGAGAAAGTGGAGGGAGTGCCGCTCCGCCGGCAGCAGCCGTATCCGCCCGAGGCGACGGAGGCTCAGATTCAACGCGCCGTCAGGATCCTTTCCGAGGCGAAGGCCCCCATTGTCCTGGCCGGCAACGGCGTCACCCGCGGCCGGGCGTCTGAGGCGCTTCGCCGCTTCGCACGAAAGCTCAATATCCCCGTGGCCCAGACCTTCATGGGGAAGGGCGTCATCCCTTCCAGCGACCCGCACTCGCTCCTCACCGTGGGTCTCCAGGCCCGCGACTATATCTCCTGCGGGTTCGAGCGGGCCGACGTGGTCGTGGCTGTCGGCTACGACCTAGTGGAGTATGCGCCCGCTTTCTGGAACCCCGACCGGGACAAGGTCATCATCCACATCGACCGGAACCCGGCTGAAGTGGACGCCGCCTACATCGTCGCCGTCGGCGTCGTGGGGGACATCGCCCTAGCCCTGGAGGCTCTGGCGGATCGCGTCCCGCCGCGGGAAGACAACCCCATCCTCGTCCTCCACGAGACCCTGAGAGAAGAGCTCGACGTCCTCAAGGACGATCCCGGCTTCCCGCTCAAGCCCCAGCGCATCGTCCACACGCTCCGCGACGTCCTGGGCCCGGAGGACCTCGTGATCTCCGACGTGGGGGCGCACAAGATCTGGCTGGCGCGCATGTACCCCTGCGAGGCGCCCAATACCTGTATCATCTCCAACGGCTTCTCCGCCATGGGGATTGGCCTGCCCGGAGCCATCGCCGCCAAGCTGCGCTACCCGGAGCGCCGGGTCGTGGCGGCCGTGGGCGACGGGGGCTTTCTGATGGCCGTGCAGGAGCTGGAGACGGCCGTGCGCTTGCAGACGCCGATCGTGGTCCTCATCTTCAACGACGGTGGGTACGGCCTTATCGGCTGGAAGCAGCAGATGGCGTACGGCCGGGAGCACGACGTCGCCTTCGGGAATCCGGACTTCGCGGCCCTGGCACGCGCCTTCGGCTGCGAGGGGATCCGCATCCAGGCGGCGGACGAGCTGCTTCCCGCATTGAAGGAGGCGCTCACGCGGCCGCGGCCGGTTGTGATAGACTGCCCCGTGGACTACAAGGAGAACCTGAGGCTGACAGAGAAGTTGGGAAGATTGGTGTGCCCGATTTAATTAAGGTTTCGCGCTGCACGCTGCACGTCTCACGTTAAAGATTTTGGTTCTTTCGGGAATTGTGTGGGAAACTAATTTTTGTCATTCCCGCTCTTGTCCTCGCAAAGTCGTGGATCGGTCGGGAATCTTTCTTAAGCAAGGTGTTTCCACTATGGACAAGCACTTTGCGGTGTATATGATGGCCAATGCCAGGCCCAGTCTTTATGTAGGCATAACCAATAACCTCCTCAGAAGAGTCTATGAGCACAAAAACAATCTTAACCCCCGTTCATTTACAGCAAGATATTATCTGCACAGACTCGTATATTACGAGTTTTGTGAGAACAGTTTCAGTGCGATTATTAGAGAAAAACAGATCAAGAATATGAGCAGACAGGGAAAGATAGACCTTATCAGAGAAAGCAATCCTACGCTGAGGGATTTATTCGAAGATCTTGTGGAAAGGATTCCGGTCAAGCCGGAATGACGACAAGCAAGAGTGCCCTATAGGAGTTGAACTTGGTATCTGCCCACAGAGATGCCGGAAGAACCGAGATTTATTGGCATGAAGCACGTAGCGTGAAGCGCGAGGCGCGCAACGATTGTCTATTGATGCGCACCTCTGATAGTGATGGATGCAGAGGAAAGTGAAATGGCGAATGAAGAACGTGACCTCGTCCGCGCTCATGTCCTGATCACAGGCATGGTCCAGGGCGTCTTCTTCCGGGCCCACACGCGGGAGGAGGCCCACCGCCTGGGACTCTCCGGCTGGGTCCGGAACCTCCGGGACGGACGTGTGGAGGCCCTCTTTGAGGGGGAACGCCCTGCTGTGAAGGAAATGGTCCGGTGGTGTCACAAAGGCCCATCCTCAGCCGTGGTTCGGAACGTGGACGTCCGCTGGGAGCCCGCGAAAGACGAGCAGCGGAGCTTCGAGATCCGCTACGACTGAGATGCGTCCACCTATCATCGCCGGCCTGCTCTCCGGTCTCCTGTGGCCGGGCGCCGGCCAGTTCTACAACAAGCAACACCGCAAGGGAGCCGCCATCACCGCGGCGGTCCTCGCCCTGCTGGGGTATTTCCTCTGGCGGCTCGCCCGGATCTTCTTTTTGGTGCTTCCCCCCGGCCTCTCCGGGGTCGAGGGCTGGGTCGAGGCGCAGCGGATCCGCTTTCTTGCGCTCCACGATCCCCTGCTCCACTGGTCCCTCTATCTCCTCGTGGCCGTCTGGGTTTACGCGATGATCGACGCCGTCTGGGTCGCCGCTCGCCGCGCATCCGCTCGCAAGTGAACCCCGTTCCTCCCACAGTTGCCCACGCCCGTAAAACAAACCACTATCATCCTTTACAGAGAAATATTTACGTTGTAATATTGTGTATACTTTCATGCACAATGAGAATAAAATGGGAAGTGTGGTAAAGAGCATTCGAATCGATGAGAAAACC
>JACRHK010000101.1 GCA_016217625.1 Nitrospirota bacterium | reverse complement strand
CTCATCAGTAAGGGGTGGTTGCTGTCCAGGGGGTGGTGTTGTCTGAAGCCACCCCCTCCTGGACAGCCAACATTCCATGGGGACGAGGAAAAGGTGAGCGCCCCACGGATCCCATGCGGTCATCGGGAAGTCCACGCCCTGAGTGATAATTTGCTAATTACAGATATGATGAATTATGATAAACTATGATTAATGATTGACTATCCAAAGAGTTGCGTCAACAGCTTCCCAGGGACTTTGACGCAGACGGATGAGGAGAAGATGGCGCGTTGGTGGGCAAGGATATTGCGGGTGACGGATCTCTGGCGGATCCCCGCATGGTTCCGTGCACGCGTCCCGGTGCGTTGGAGGCGTTGGTCCGCCGCCGGACGGCGGGCAGCACAAATCCGCAGCCTGCTTTACAAGGGATTGCTCATCGGAGCATTCTTTACCCTGATCGATACGATCGTCATGTTGACCCTTGTTTCAGACGGCACGGTCAAACGGTTCGTCCAGGGTGAGTTCATGATCTCCTCCCTGCACAACGCCAACCTGGAAGTTTCCGAGACCCCCTGGAAGGTGTTTGCGCCCCAACCGGGGATGGTATCAAAGGACGCGAAAGAGCCGCCTCCTTCCACGTCACGCCATTAATCTTCTCATTAAGATTCTTCATAATCGCCTGCCTTGACTACCCCCGAGTGTGTTGGTAGACTCCTACATACTCTTGGGGTTGATCTGTGCCGGGCTGCGGGCTGCGAGCCCCCGGCAAGGTTGAGGCTGAGGTTGAGGCTGAGGATTATCTGAGCCTTAGCCTTAACCTAGTCCTTACGCGCGCGGCGCGTAAGCATCCTCTTATGGCAGGAGGCACCGTGAGTTTCGATCCGTTGTCAGGGCAAGGCGTCCTTTTCGCGAAACTCGAAGACCTCGTCCAGTGGTCGCGGAAGTCCTCCATTTGGCCGTTCACGTTCGGGCTGGCCTGCTGCGCCATTGAGATGATGTCGCTGGTGGCCAACCGCTTCGACCTGGCCCGGTTCGGGGCGGAGGTCTTCCGGGCGACGCCGCGGCAGGCCGACCTCATGATCGTCGCCGGACGGGTGTCGATGAAGATGGCGCCGGTGCTCAAGCTCCTCTACGAGCAGATGCCGGAGCCGAAGTGGGTCATCGCCATGGGGGCCTGCGCCTCCTGCGGCGGCGTGTTCAACAACTACGCCATCGTTCAGGGGGTTGATCGCGTAGTCCCCGTGGATGTCTATGTCCCCGGCTGCCCCCCCAGCCCCGATGCGCTCCTCTACGGCGTGATCAAACTCCAAGAGAAAATCCAGCACGAACGGCTCCAGCTCGGGAGCCTCCTGCCCGTTCGGGAGGCGGGGGACTAAGGGTATGCCGGTCACCGCGCAGACAGATCCCGTTCAGGTTGTCCGCGAGCGATTTCCCGAGGGGGTCCGGGAGGTCAAAGACTGCTGGGGCGTTCCGGCCTTAGTGGTGGATCGCGCCGACCTCGCCTCGGTTGCCCGCTTCCTCCGCGAGGAGCCTTCCCTGCGTTTCGACTATCTCTCGGACATCGTCGGGCTCGATTTCCCCCGGCGGAATCCCCGGTTTGAGCTCACTTACAACCTCTATTCGATTCCCCATCGCCACCGCCTCTTCCTGAAGGTCCCTGTGCCGGAGGGGGACGCCGCCGCCCCGACCGTGACCGGCGTCTGGAAATCGGCAGGCTGGCCGGAGCGGGAGGTGTACGACCTCTTTGGCGTCACGTTCCGGGATCACCCGGACCTCCGCCGGATTCTCACTCCCGATTGGTGGAAAGGGCATCCCCTCCGCAAGGATTATCCCCTGGGGGGCGAAGAGGTGGCCTTCACGTTCAACAAAGACGAGATCCTCGAGCAGGAACCGCTCTGGAAGGAAGGGGTGGGCCGGACGGATTATGCGTCGTTCTTGGGCGGAGAAATCTCGGAGGTCGAAAAGGGGAAAATGATGGTCCTCAACATGGGGCCCCAGCACCCCAGCACGCATGGGGTACTGCGTCTCGTGGTCGAGCTCCACGGGGAGATCGTCACCAAAGTCATCCCCCACATCGGCTACCTCCACACGGGGATCGAGAAGACGGCGGAGTCGCTGAGCTGGCTGCAGGCCATCACCGTGACCGACCGGATGGACTACTTGAACCCCCCCGGCAACAACCTGGGGTACGTCCTGGCCGTGGAGAAGCTGCTGGGTCTGAAGGCGCCCCCGCGGGCGCAAGCCATCCGCGTCATCATTGCGGAGCTCACCCGTATCGCCAGCCATGTGGCCTGGCTCTCGTTCCAGGCGCTGGATTTGGGGGCCATCAGCGTGTTCTTCTATTGCTTCCGCGAGCGGGAGAAAATCTTGGACCTCATGGAGATGGCCTCGGGGGTCCGAATGATGACGAGCTATATCACCATCGGCGGCGTCCGGAAGGATCTGCCCGAGGGATTCTTAACGAAGACCAAGGCGCTGATGGATGAGCTCCCCGACCGCCTGGCCGAGTACGAGGCGCTCCTCACGGAGAATAAGATCTGGCTGGAGCGGACGCGGGGGATCGGCATCATCGGCCAGGTGGAGGCGATCGCCTGGGCCCTGAGCGGCCCCACCTTGCGGGGGTCGGGCGTGGCCTGGGATCTCCGCAAGGCGCATCCCTACTGCGGCTACGATACGTACGACTTCGATATCGCCGTGGAGCGGGAGGGGGATGTCTATGCCCGCTACCTCGTCCGCCTGGAGGAAATCCGCCAGAGCCGCCGGATCATCTACCAGGCGATGGAGCGGCTGCCGGACGGCCCGTCTATCACCGAGGATCGAAAACTCGCCCTGCCGCCCCGGGGGGAGTTGGACAAGAGCATGGAGGCCGTCATCCACCAGTTCCTCATCGCGAGTGGCGGCTTTCCCGTCCCGAACGGGGAGGCGTATGTGTGCGTGGAGAGCCCCCGGGGAGAGCTCGGATTCTATCTCGTAAGCGACGGCGGCAACCGCCCCTACCGGATGAAGGTGCGGGCGCCCTCGTACATCCACCTCCAGGCCCTCCCCGCCATGGCGGAAGGGGGAATGGTGGCCGACCTGGTCGCCGTCGTCGGGAGCGTCGATCCGGTGATGGGGGAGGTGGATAGATAAAGTGAGAAGTCAGAAGTCAGGAGGTAAAACTTGCTTCGCGCTGCACGTTGCACGTTCCACGTTAAGATCTCGAACGTGAGACATGAAGCGTGTAACGTGAGACGCGAAACGTGTGACGTGTAACGTGAAACGTGGAACGATACGATGTCTGATCAACTCACATTGACGATTGACGGTCGCGAGGTGGCCGTCCCGAAGGGGACGCTGATCGTGGAGGCGGCGCGGCGGGCGGGGATCGAGATCCCGGTCTTCTGCTATCACCCCAAGCTCAAGCCGGCGGGGAACTGCCGAATGTGCCTGGTGGAGGTCGCCAAGGCGCCGAAGCTCCAGACGGCCTGCACGACGGAGGCGGCCGAAGGGATGGTCGTTTCCACGCAGAGCCCCGCCGTGCAGAAGGCGCAGGAAGGGGTCCTGGAGCTGCTCCTCATCAACCATCCCCTCGACTGCCCGGTCTGCGATAAAGGGGGCGAATGTCCCCTCCAAAACCAGACATTCCGCTGGGGGCCGGGCAAGAGCCGCTTTGTGGAGGAGAAGCGCCGCTTCGAGAAGCCGGTCTCGCTGGGTCCGCATATTCTTCTCGATCGGGAGCGGTGCATCCTCTGCATGCGCTGCGTCCGCTTTATGGACGAGATCGCCCGGCACCCCCAGCTCGCTTCCGTATCCCGGGGGGACATGACGTACATCGACACGGCCGAAGGAGCGGTGTTTGACTCTCCCTACTCAGGCAATACCATTGAGATTTGTCCCGTGGGGGCGCTCACCGGCAAGGCGTTCCGCTTCCAGGGGCGTCCCTGGGAGTATCAGCGAGTCCCTTCCGTCTGTCCCTTCTGCGCCTGCGGCTGCAACATCTCCCTCGATGTGCGGGGAAACCGGATCCTCCGGGTCGTGGCCCGGGAGCATCCGGAGGTGGACGACGGCTGGCTCTGCGATCGGGGAAGGTTCAACTATGCCTCTTTCTATGGGGAGGATCGGCTCCGCGAGCCCCTACTCAGGCGGAACGGGACGCTGCAGCCGGCCACATGGGAGGAGGCGCTTCGGGTCACGGCGGACCGATTCCGGGCCATCAAGCAAGAAACGGGAGGAGAAGCCCTCGCGGGGATCGGTTCGTCCCAGATGACGAATGAAGAGGCGTATCTCTTCCAGAAGTTCTTTCGGACGGCCCTGGGGTCGCCGCACGTCGATCATCGCCTCGCGCGCGCGCCTTCGGCTCTGGCCGGCCTGATGGAAGCCGCCAAGAACAAAGGGATCGAGACGGCAATGATTCCGGATCTCGATCAGGCCGATGCGATCTTCCTGCTCGGCTGCGACATCGGCCGGGAGGCGCCCATCCTCGACCTGCGGGTGAAGAAGGCGGTGAGCCGGGGGGCGCAGCTCATCGTGGCCCATTCGCTGACCCCGCCTCCAGCCCCGCCTGCCGCCCGGCGGATCGTCATCCTGGCCGGACTGGCCGCCGTAGAAGAGGGGGCCGGGCTGGACCCTGTGGTAGAATTCACGCTGAGCCTGGCCAATGGCGAGCCCGGACGGGCGCGTCTGGCACTTGTCCCCCCCGAGGCCAACGTGTACGGACTGGCGGCCATGGGGATGCTGCCCACCCACCTGCCCGGCTTTGTCCCCGTGGATGACGCCGAGGGTTGCGCAGCGATGGAAGAACGTTGGGGCAAGGCGATTCCCCGGCACGCGGGACTCTCGGGGCAGGAGATCCTCCAGGCCCTGGGGAATCGGGTGCGGGGTCTCTACCTGGTGGGGCAGGACCCGGTGGGCAACGGGATGGCCCTGCCCGAGGGCGCCTTCCTGGTCGTGCAGGATCGATACCTCACGGCCACGGCCCGCCGGGCCGATGTGGTCCTCCCCTGGACGGCGCCGCACGAGATCGGAGGGACGATCACCAACCTTGAAGGCCGCGTGCAGGAGATGCGGCGGGCGTTGAGGGCGCCAGGGACGGCGAAGTCGGTGGAGGAAGCGATTCATGCCCTCTCCGGGAGGTTGGGGGCGCCAGAGCTGGCGCAGGAGGCGTCTTTGGCGATGAGCCGATCGTAAGGTGTGAGGAGGGAAAAATGAAGGTTAAGGCTAAGGTTGAGGCTGAGGATTCTCTGAACCTTAACCTCAACCTCAACCTGACTGAGGCGCAGGGAGTCTCATGGCGCCTTGCGAGGCAGGACGCGAATGATGCGGGATGCCTGATAGCGTTTCGGGAATCAAGATGCTGATAGACCTCTTCAAGGGGATGGGGGTGACGCTTCGGTGCCTGTTCCAGAAGCCGATTACGGTGCAGTACCCGGAAGAGCGGCGGGAACAGTACGACCGGACGCGCTGGCGCCACCGGCTGCTCCGGTGGGAAGACGGACTGGAGCGGTGCGTCGGCTGCTCCCTCTGCGCCGCCGCCTGCCCGTCCCATTGCATCTACGTGGAAGCGGCGGAGAACACGGAAACCGACCGCCATTCACCCGGGGAGCGGTACGCGAAACGGTATGAGATCAACCTGCTCCGCTGCATCTTCTGCGGCTACTGCGAAGACGCCTGCCCCACGGGGGCCATCGTCCTTCGGGAGCAGTTCGAGCTGGCCAACTACGACCGCAACGCCTTCCTCTACACGAAGGAAATGCTCCTGGAGCCCCTGCCCGCCGCGGCGGGGGGACAAGCCCGCAGGCATCCGGCGCGTGAGCCAGCGCTTGAGGCGGCGGCCCGCTAAGACGCCCGGCATGCCACATCCAAAATCTTGAAAAACAGGACAGCTCTTGCCTCCGGCCTCCAACCTCCAACCTCCATCCTCTGGCCTTCAACCGAGAGGGGCCCCCTGTCAAATCATTTAAGAAGGTAACTTTGGGTTGAATCATCGCGTCATTGAAAATGTAACCCTGCGGTTATGGCTTCTTGGGGTGTTTTGTGTTCTTCACGTAGACCGGAACACCAATCACCTCTGCTAGGGTTTTCATCGTTTCTTTTCCGATGTGGCTTAAGGAGGCTGGTGGGTTCGCGTCCGCGTTGGTCTTGGGGGACGGGGAGGGGATCGGGCTTCGGCGGTGAG
>JACRHK010000100.1 GCA_016217625.1 Nitrospirota bacterium | reverse complement strand
GCCTTGGGTGCACAAACTGCACGCAAGTCTGTCCGACCTGCTTCTGCTACACGATACAGGACCGCATGGAGCTCGACGGGATCGCGGTCCAAAGAGAGAGGGCATGGGACTCCTGCTTCAACCCCGCGTTCGCCGCGATCCATGGAGGCGACCTTCGGCCCGACATCCGGAGCCGCTACCGGCACTGGGTGACGCACAAGCTCAGCACCTGGCGGGATCAGTTCGGCGTCTCCGGCTGCGTGGGGTGCGGCCGCTGCATCACCTGGTGCCCCACGGGGATTGATTTAACAAAGGTGGCGAAAAGCGTCCAAGGTCCGAAGTCCTAGGTCTTCGGCATAGAGCCCGACATCGGACCTTGGACATCGGACATTGGACTCCAAACGATGAACCCCCTGCTCCCCTACGAGGCCGTGATTCAGACCCGGCGGCAGGAGACCGCGGAGACGTTTACGTTGACGCTCGCCTTCCGCGATCCCCTGCGCCAGCAGGAGTACCGGTTCATCCCCGGGCAGTTCAACATGGTGGGGATCCCGGGGGTGGGCGAGGCGCCGTTTTCCCTCTCCTCGGAGCCGTGGCGCCGGGGGTCGTTCGATCACACCATCCGGGTCGCGGGAGCGGTCACGAGCGCGTTGGCATACTTGAAAGAAGGCGAGGTCGTGGGGGTCCGCGGCCCCTACGGCCGTCCCTGGCCGCTGGAGGAAGGGCGGGGCAGAGACCTCCTCATCGCCGCTGGAGGCCTGGGTCTGGCTCCCCTCAGGCCGGTGCTGGAAGCGACCCTCAAGGAGCGGGGGTCCTACGGGGAGGTGACGGTGCTTTACGGGGGCCGCGCCCCGCAGGCGCTCCTCTTCGGGGAGGATCGGGAGCGGTGGGAACGGAGCGGGTCGATACAGATCCTCCTCACAGTGGATCGTCCGGAGGGGGAATGGCCCCATCACATCGGTGTCGTCACGGAGTTGGTCCCCCGCGTCCGCTTCCGGCCGGAGGAGACGGTGGCGCTCCTTTGCGGCCCCGAGGTGATGATCCGCTTCACGGCCCTGGAGCTCCTCAAGCGGCGGGTCTCTCCTGACCGGATCTTCGTGTCGCTCGAACGGCACATGCGCTGCGCCGTCGGGCAGTGCGGCCACTGTCTGCTGGGAGCAATATTTGTCTGCTAGGAAGGTCCGGTCTTCTCCCTCCGCGAACTCCAGGGATGGTGGGGGAGGGGGATGTAGGAGATGTCGAATGCGGAATGGGGAATGGGAAATGTCGAATGCGGAATGTCGAATGCGGAATGGAAAATGGGGAATACGAATGGATGCAGGTGTATGCAGTTAGGCGGCCCTCTGTGGCCGCCGGTGATGGGACAGGTGCGGAGGCTGAAAATCGGCAGGCACAGTGGCCTGCCCTACGAGGGTGGTTAGGGTGGAGGATGTAATGCCGTGAGGCGTGAGGCGTGAAAAACAAACCCACATTAGCCGTGCACAAGTTCACCTCGTGCGATGGGTGCCAGCTTGTGGTCCTCAACCTGGAGGAGGAACTCCTGGCGCTGGCCGCCGCGTTCGACATTGCGCGCTTTGTGGAGGCGATGAGCGGTTCTCGACCCGGCCCCTGGGACGTTTCGCTGGTGGAAGGTTCTGTCACCACCGAAGAAGAAATGGCGCGGATTCGAACCATCCGGGCGCAGTCGCGCTATCTGGCGGCCATCGGCGCTTGCGCGACAGCGGGCGGGATCCAGGCCCTCAGGGAGTGGGTGCCTCTTGAGGTGTTGAAGCAGGCGGTTTACCCCGCGCCCGAGGTGATCGCCGCGCTTCCCCGTTCCACCCCGGCGTCGGCCCATGTGCGGGTGGATCTGGAGCTCCCCGGTTGCCCGATTGATAAGGGGCAACTAAAAGAGGCGCTGCTATCCCTCGCCCGGGGCCGGATCCCCGCCCTTCCCTGCCATGCCGTCTGCCTGGAGTGCAAGCGCCAGGGGAACCCCTGCGTCGTCGTGGCCAAGGGGATCCCGTGCTTGGGGCCGGTCACGCGGACGGGGTGCGGGGCGCTCTGCCCCCGCTTCGGACGCGGCTGCTACGGCTGCTTCGGTCCGGCCGAGCAGTCGAACTTCGGGGCCATGCGGGAGATGCTCGAAGGGGCGGGTCTCTCCCCCGAAGCCATTACCCGGCAATACCGTCTCTTCACGGCGGGGGCGTCTTCTTTCAAGGCGGCGGGCGGTGGCTGAGCGGCGGATTAACATTCAGGCCCTGGCCCGCGTGGAAGGGGAGGGGGCGCTGGAGATCACGCTCCGGGAAGGCGCCGTGGAGGAGGTGCGCCTGAGGATCTACGAGCCGCCTCGGTTCTTTGAGGGAATCCTCCGTGGCCGCCACTTCCACGAAGTCCCCGACATCGTGGCCCGCATCTGCGGCATCTGCCCCGTGGCCTACCAGATGAGCGCCGTCCACGCCCTGGAGGCAGCGCTCGGTATCGCTCCTTCTGAAAACACGCGGGCCCTCAGAAGGCTCCTGTACTGCGGCGAGTGGATCGAAAGCCACGCCCTGCATCTGTATCTCTTAGCTGCGCCTGATTTCTTCGGCTATGGGAGCGCCCTCGAGATGGCGAAGGACCACCGGGGGATCGTCGAGCGCGGGCTTAAGATCAAGGCGGCAGGCAACACGCTTATCGCGGCCGTCGGCGGCCGATCAATCCATCCCGTCTCCCCGCGCGTGGGCGGTTTCAGCGGCGTGCCCCGGCGCGCGGACCTCCGCGGGCTCCTGCCGGAGCTTGAGCGGGCCAGGGAAGCGGCCGGGGCCACGGTCCGGTGGGCGGCCGGCTGGCCGATCCCGGAGCATGCCTGGGAGTTCGAGTATGCGGCCCTTGTCCATCCGGAGGAATATCCGATGAATGAGGGGCGGTTCTGCTCGAGCGGAGGGGTTGATTGCGCGATGGCGGAGTTCGACACGGTGGTCCAGGAGAGCCAGGTTCCTCATTCGAACGCCCTCCATGCGGCCATCAAGGGGCGGGGCGCCTATCTGGTGGGTCCGCTCGCGAGGATCAACCTGAACGCGGAACGCTTCGCTCCCGTCGCGCGGGCGGCCCTTCGAGAGATCGGCATCCCCTTCCCCACGCAAAACCCCTTCCACAGCCACCTGGCGCGGGCGGTTGAGATGCTGCAAGCCATCGACGAGGCAATACGGTTGATTGAGGAATACCTCCCGCCCGAGCCCCCTTACGCTGAAGCGCCGGATCGCGCGGGGGAGGGGCGCTGGATCACGGAAGCGCCGCGGGGAAGCCTCTATCATCACTACCGGATCGGTCCTGACGGGCTCATCGAATCCGCGCGGATTGTCCCCCCGACTTCGCAGAACCAGCGGCAGATCGAAGAAGACCTGCGGGCCTACCTGCCCAAGCTGCCGGATCTTCCCGACGAGGCGCTGGGCCTGCGCTGCGAGGCGCTCGTTCGAGCCTATGACCCCTGCATCTCCTGCGCCACGCATTTCCTGACCGTCACCATCAAGCAACGGCAATAGCAAGGTGTTGAAAAATTCGTTCTACGTGTCATTCTGAGGAGGTCGGATCGACCGACGAAGAATCTCATCTTATCCATGGGTTACTCATTCGAGATTCTTCGTCCGCCTAAGGCGGACTCAAAATGACATTGTCGGGCAGGTTCTGAGAACCAACCTTTTCGTCAGCCCGGGGTCTAAGAAATTAGAACGCGAATGGGAAAGGAGGTGAGAAATATGAAGAAGATCCTCGCATTCATCACGGCGTTCCTGCTCATTCCGGCGGCGGTTGCTGTTGCGCACGTCCCCGGGCATGAAGGGGGAGGGAAAGGGCCGTTCGACCGTCTGAAAGGGACGGGTTACGAGCTCACAGCCGACCAGCAGAAGCAGATCGAG
>JACRHK010000109.1 GCA_016217625.1 Nitrospirota bacterium | reverse complement strand
GCAGGTACATTACCCCCCCATACCCCCGGTGGTGCTCCAGCAGGCTCTCCAGGAGCATGATTCCCGTGGCGTCGATCATCGGCACGCTCTTCATCCGCAGCACGAAGATCTGGGTGTGCTTCCCCTCGTTGGCCTGCTCCAGCGCCTCCTCGATGCTGGAGACCGCGCCGAAGAAGAACCCCCCTTTGACCTGGAAAATGGAGACCTGCGGGCAGGTCGCCTCGCCGGGGCGGACGGCCCTGACTTTCAGATGGCTCCTCCGCGGGATGAGGTGCTCGACCTCCGGCGTGCTGACCTTGCGGACGAACAGCAGGATCGAGATGAACACTCCGACGAAGACGGCGAACTCCAGCTCCAGGAACAGCGTCGCCAGGAACGTGAAGACGAGGACCCGCTGGTCCGTGCGGGTCGCCTGGAAGGCCAGCTTGAGATGATCCTTGTCCACCATGTTGTAGGCCACGATCAGGAGGATCCCCGCCAGGCTGGCGATCGGGATGTAGCGCGCCCACGGCGCGAAGACGAGCAGCATGAGCAGGATAAAGCCGCCCGAATAGGCCGCGGCCATGGGCGTCCGCGCTCCCGCGCGGAAATTGACGGCCGATTTCGTGAACGACCCCGACCCGGGATAGCCGCTGAAGAAGGCGGCCCCCAGGTTCGAGAGCCCCTGGCCGATGAACTCCTGGTTGCCGTCGATCTTCTGCTTCGTCTGCGTGGCGATGGCCTTCGAGATCGAGAGGGCCTCCACGACGCCGAGGATGGCGATGGCCAGCGCCCCGGGGGCCAGTTGTCGAATCGCCCCCATCTCCATCAGGGGAAGCTGCACAGGGGGAAGGCTCTGCGGAATCTCCCCCACGGCCCGCACCCCGTGCTCCCCCAGACCCAGCGCGTAGACCGCCCCTCCCGAGACGACCATGGCGATCAGAGGACCCGGCAGCTTGGCGGAGATTTTCTGGACGCCCAGCACGACGGCGATCGTGAACAGCCCGAGACCCAGCGTGGGCCAGTGCGTGTCGGGGAGCTTCTCAACCGTGTGCAGGATGACCTCCCAGAAGTGGTGCGTCTGCGGGATGGAGACGCCGAAGAGGTTCTTCAGTTGGTTCACGGCGATCAGGACGCCGGCGCCCGCCGTGAAGCCGATGAGGACCGAATGGGAGACGAAGTTGATGAGGTTCCCCATCCGCGCCAGGCCGAAGACGATCTGGATGACCCCGACCAGGAGCGCCAGGAGGAAGATGAGCCCCATGAAGTCGCCGCTCCCCTGGAACCGCCCCATGGTGGAGAGGACGACGAGGGAGATAGCGTTCGTGCAGCCCGTCACCAGGTGGGCCGAGCTGCCGAAGAGCGCCCCCAGGACGGCCGGCACGATGCAGGCATAGAGGCCGTACTTGGGGTCCAGCCCGGCGATAAGGGCGTAGGCCATCGCCTGCGGCAGCGCCATCAGGGCCACGGTGAGCCCCGCCACCAGGTCCAGGCGGAGGCTGGACGGAGAATACGACCGAAGGAAAGGGAGGGATGGGAACAGACGTTGTGTGAGCAACTCCATGAAGACTCCTATTTGGTTAATGAGTCAATGAGTCAATAAGTCAATGGGTTAATGGGTTAATGGGTTAATGGGTTAATGGGTTAATGAGTTAACAAGCCAATGAGTCAATATTGACTTATTGACTTAATGACTTATTGACTATTTCCCTCACTATCGCACCCGCTCAAACTCCATCTGGAACTTGTAGCGGTCCCCCCGGATGAGGAACCGGGTGTAAGCCAGGGGCCGCCCTTCGGCCGAGACCAGGAGCCGCTGCACCAGGAGGCCTGCCGTGCGATCCGGCACGCGCAGGCGGTCCGCCTCCTGCCCCGCGAGCGTCGCCACGCCCACCGTCTCGACGACCTTCCCGATCCGCGCCGGCGCCTGCTGCTGGAGCAAGGCGTACAGCGATTTCCCTTCCAGGTTCTCGTCGAGCAGCTTCGGGAAGAGGGCGAGGGGGACGTAGGTCTTCTCGAAGATGACCGGCATCCGCCCGACCTTCCGGACCCGCTGGATACCGATCACCTGCTCCCCCTCCGGGAGTTGGAGATACCCGCGGACCTCCTCGTCCGGCTCGCGGATCGCCTGCCGGATCACCCTGGTCTCGGCGCCAACCTCCTTGCCCAGCAGGTCCTCGGTCAGCCTCGTCCGCATGGCCAGGGCGGGCAGGATCGGCCGCTCGACGACGAACGTCCCCTTCCCCTGCGCGCGCTGGAGTAACCCCTCCGCCGCCAGGTTCGCCTCGGCCTGCCGGACGGTGATCTTGCTGACGCCGTACAGTCGGCAAAGGTCTTCTTCCGTCGGGATGCGGGTGCTCGGTCCCCATTCCCCCGACTCGATCCGCTCTCGGAGAATTCCCGCGAGCTGGAGATAGAGCTTCTCCTGGTTCCCCCGATCCACCCGGCGTAGGAGTCCCATGCCACCCCTCAGAACAGGCGCGTGACCCACGGCATGTCAAACTGCTTTATCATTATAATGATATATTCTTATACCCCATTTCCTGCCCTCTTGTCAAGCGGCAACCGGCGCAAGCGTCCCCGACAGGACCTCGGTCGTTTCTCCCTCTCCTTGCAAAGGACCTGTCTGCCGCCAGGCAGGGAGGGCAAGGGTGAGGATTCCAGCCGAGGCGGTCAACCCTCACCTTTTCCCATCTCCCTACCAG
>JACRHK010000106.1 GCA_016217625.1 Nitrospirota bacterium | reverse complement strand
GAGGCCCGGAGACGTTTCGGTCTGACAGAAGAAGCGCCGTTTGTCGCACTCCTGCCAGGGAGCCGGCATGAGGAGGTCACGCGCCTCTTCCCCGTGATGCTGGAGGCGGCGCAGCGGATGGGGGATTCGGTGCCAGGCCTTCACTGTATCCTCCCCGTGGCTTCGACGGTCGACCCCCAGATCCTTCAGGAGATGGCGACCGGGTACCCGCTTCCCCTCGTCATGCTGAAAGGGCGGGCAATGGAGGCGATGGCTGTGGCCGACCTCGTGATCACGGCCTCCGGCACGGCGACACTCCAGGCCGCCTTGGTTGAGCGCCCCCTCGTGATCGTCTACAAGGTGGCGCCCATGACCTTTTTGTTGGGGAGGCTTCTCACGCGCGTGCCGGCCATTGGCCTTGTGAACCTCGTTGCGGGGCGCCGGATTGTCCTCGAGCTCCTCCAACGTGAGGCGACGCCGGAAGTCATCGCCCGCGAGGCGACGCGGCTGCTGATAGACAGGGAGGCTCGCCAGGGCATGATCGCGGACCTCCGCGACGTCCGCACGCGCCTGGGAGAGGGGGGCGCCTCCCGCCGGGCAGCCCAGCAAGTCTTGGCCTGTCTGGGAGGAGACGCATGAAAATTTACCTGCGACTGCTTCGATTGGCCAAACCGTACTGGAAGTCGCTGGCGGCCGCGTTCGTCTGCGCCCTGGGCCTTTCGGGCATCACGGCCCTGAAGGCCTGGCTCGTCCAGCCGGTCCTGGATGGGATCTTCGTGCGCCAGGAGACTGCCTTGCTCGTGCCCCTCTCCCTGGCGGTCCTGGGAATCTTCCTGTTCTCCGGACTCTTCGCCTACGGCAACGCCTATCTGATGCAGTATGCGGGGACCCGGGTGGTGAAAGACCTCCGCGAGCGGCTCTTCCAGCACCTCCTCCTGCTCCCCGTCGGGTATTATGCCCGCCACTCCAGCGGCGGGCTCATGGCGCGCGTCTTGAGCGATGTTCAGCTCATCCAGCGCGTCACGACGACCAACCTCAAGGACCTCGTCCAGCAGGGGCTCACCGCGATCGGCCTGGTGGTGTTCGTCCTCACTTTTCAGCTTTGGAACCTGACGCTCCTGGCCCTCGTGGTCCTCCCCCTTACGATCATCCCCCTCGCGCGCCTCGGCCAGCGCCTCCGGCGGATCAGCCGGAGGGGGCAGGAGAAGATGGCGGATCTCGCCACGATCCTCTCCGAGACATTTACCGGCATCCGGATGGTCAAGGCCTTCGGCATGGAGCGGTTTGAAACGGATCGGTTCCGCTGGGAGAACGATCGCTACTTCCGCCTGGTGATGAAATCGTCGCGCACGGCCGAAGCCGTTTCTCCGATGATGGAAGTCGCCGGGGGGATCGGGACAGCGTTCGTCATCTGGTACGGGGGGATGCAGGTGGCCCAGGGGACGATCTCCGTGGGGACTTTCTTTTCCTTCATGGCCGCGCTGATGTTCCTCTATACCCCCATCCGGCGGCTCAGCCGCGTGCAGGCTGATTTACAGCAGGCCCTGGGAGCCGCAGAGCGGATCTTTGAGGTCCTGGCCTTGGCTCCCGAGGAGGAGGACTGGAAAGGCAAACTCGTGCTGGGGCCGATCCGGCAAGGGATCGCGTTCCGCGGGGTGAGCTTCCGCTATGAGGGGCGGAAGCGATATGCCCTCCAGCAGATCGACCTGCGCATCCGGCAGGGAGAAGTGGTCGCTCTGGTGGGGCCCAGCGGGAGCGGGAAAACGACGCTGGTCAACCTCCTGCCCCGCTTCTACGACCCCACGGAGGGGGCCATCCTTATTGACGGGGTGAACATCCGGGAAGTCACGCTGGCCTCCCTCCGGGCCAAGATCGGCATCGTGACGCAGGACGTCATCCTCTTCCATGACACCGTGAGGAGCAACATCGCCTACGGCCGCTGGGGGGCTTCGGAGGAGGAGATCGAGGCGGCGGCCCGCGCAGCCTTCGCGCAGGAGTTCATTCAGGAGATGCCGCTCGGGTATGGCACGGTCATCGGCGAGAAGGGAATCCGCCTCTCGGGCGGGCAAAAACAGCGCCTCGCCATCGCCCGCGCCCTCCTGAAGAACCCTCCGATCCTCATCCTGGATGAGGCGACGTCGGCGCTCGACACGGAATCGGAGCGGATGGTTCAGCGGGCTTTGGCCAACCTCATGAAGGACCGGACGACCTTCGTCATCGCGCACCGCCTGTCGACGATCCGGGGGGCCGACCGGATCCTCCTGCTGCACGAAAGCCGCCTTGTCGAGGAAGGGACGCACGCGAGTCTCATGGCGCGAGGGGGGCTTTACCGCCGCCTCTACCTGATGCAGTTCGCCGATCAGGAGGAGATTGCCTGAAGTCCAAGGTCCAAAGTCCAATGTCCAAAGTCCAAAGCATGAAGCTGGCCGTGATGGCTTATGGCCTGAGTAGGTTGATCCGCGCGCTGGCGGCGACCCTTCGGATAGAGATGAAGGGGGGAGAGCATCTGGATACGCTGCGACGCCAGGGACAACGGGTCATCTTCGCCTGCTGGCATGGGCGTCTCCTCATGCTGCCGCCCGCCTACGAGGAGCAGGGTGGGGAGGCGACGATTCTGGCCAGCCGGCATCGCGACGGAGAGCTTCTGAGTCGGACGGTCCGGCGCTTCGGTATCCAGGCTGTCCGCGGCTCCACTACCCGCGGCGGGGCTTCAGGTCTCCGTCAGCTCGCGCGGGCTTATCGATCCGGGTCCGACCTAGGGATCGCCCCCGACGGCCCCCGGGGTCCGCGGGAGGTCGTGCAGCGCGGGATTATCGAGGTGGCCCGATTGACAGGCGCTCCGATTCTGCCCGTCTCGTTCGGCGCCTTAAAAAAAAAGTCTTCAACTCGTGGGACGCTTTTGTCGTCCCCTATCCCTTTTCCCGGGTCGTCTACCTCATCGGCGAGCCTCTCTGGGTGGAGCCGAATGCCCAGGCTTCCATGCTTGAAGCGAAACGTCAAGAGCTAGAGACCGCTCTCGTTCGCCTGACCCGGGAGGCCGACACCTATTGGGAGAGGCCGTGCTGACGTTGTATCGTCTCCTGCAGTACCTGTTCCTTCCCTGGGGCATCCTCTATCTGGGCGCCCGCGTGCTGTTTCGCGGCAGGTATCGGCGGGGGCTCGGCGAGCGGCTGGGACAAGTCCCCATGCCGGTCTTGGCCGCATGCCGGGGGGTGCGTCCTCTCTGGATCCATGCCGTCTCCGTCGGCGAGGTGATGGCCGTGCTCCCGCTCATTGAAGCGCTTCGTCGGCGCTTTCCGGATCTCCCCCTGGTGCTTTCGACGGTTACGGAGACCGGGCGACAGGTGGCTGCGGAGCGGGTGGGTGATCGGATCGGCCTCTTCTACCTCCCGTTCGACTTGGTCCCGTTCGTAAAGAAGACCCTCCGGGATCTCCACCCCCGCATGGTGATCCTGGTTGAATCGGAGATCTGGCCGAACCTCCTTTCACTCCTCCAGCGGGACTGCATTCCGGTCTGCCTGGTCAACGGACGTCTCTCCGAACGATCGTTCCGCCGTTACCGCCTCCTTCCGCGGTTCTTCAGGCAACTGTTGAGTCCCCTGGCTGCCGTCGGGGCCCAGACGATGGCGGATCAGGATCGGTTTTTAAGTCTTGGAGCGCAGAAAGAGCGGATCCGGGTGACGGGGAACTTGAAGTTCGACCAGCCGGAGCCCGGCAAGGGCTAGGGAGAGGCGTTCCGCCAAGCATGGGGGCTGAACGGGGAACCGGTCCTGATGGCCGGGAGCACGCACCGGGGCGAAGAACAATCTGTTCTGGATGCGTTTCGGGTTGTGCGGGAACAACATCCAACGCTCCGTCTTCTCCTGGCGCCCCGCCATCAGGAACGGCTACCTGAGGTGGAGGCCCTCTTGAGAGCGACCCCTTTGCGCTGGTGCCGCCGTACGGCCATGACCCCGGATACGGACGTGTTGATCTTGGACACGGTGGGGGAGCTGGCCGCCACCTATGCTCTGGCCACCGTGGCCTTCGTGGGGGGAAGCTTGGTCGCTACTGGTGGACACAACCCCCTGGAACCGGCGTTCCGGCGGAAGCCGGTCCTCTTCGGCCCACGTATGGAAAACTTCCGGGAGATCGCCCGTTTGTTGATCGAGGCAGATGCGGCCCATGTTGTCCTGGACTCGGACTCGTTGGCCCAGGTTGTTCTCTATCTCCTCAACGATCCCGCTCAGACCGGCCTCATGGGAGAGCGCGCCTATCAGGTCGTGGCGCAGCATCGCGGGGCCGTGGATCGGACGCTGGCGATGCTGGAGCCGTTTTTAGAGAAGTAATAGTCATTGCAAAAGTCAAACTTCAAAATGCAAAATTTACAATTTTCATTTTGCATTTTTCATTTTGCACTTTTTTCGGGTTGTGGGAGATAACAGCATGCGTCGGCCTGCCTGGTGGGATACGACCCCTCCCTTTGGGATCCGGTGGTTCTTGGGTCCGCTTGCCGGACTCTACGGGGGGGCGGTCACTGTCAGGGCCTGGGCGTATCGGCACCATCTCTTCCGCGTCCGCCGCCTTCCTTGCAAGGTCGTCAGCATCGGGAACCTCACGGTAGGGGGAACGGGGAAGACGCCGGTGAGCATCGATCTGGCGAAGCGCCTGCACGAGGCGGGATGGCGGGTGGCCGTCCTCAGCCGGGGATACGGGGGGAGGGAACCGTTGCATCCCAAAGCGGTTTCTGACGGAGACCGCGTTCTCATAGAGGCGGACGAGGCCGGCGATGAACCGAGAATGATCGCCGAACGGCTGCCCGGAATCCCCGTGGTGATCGGGAAGGATCGTTACAAGGCCGGCGCGCAGGCCCTCCAGCGCTTCGGCAGCGATCTGTTGATCCTGGATGACGGGTTTCAGCATCTCGCCATGGCGCGGGACTGCAATCTTTTGCTCGTCGACACAGTTCGCGGCTGGGGAAACGGGCGCCTCTTGCCGCTCGGCCCCTTACGGGAAGGGTACAAGGCCATCCGCCGGGCTGATGCCGTGATCTTCACGCATCTGCGCGAAACGCTCATTCCGGAGAGGCTTGTGGAGACGATTCATCGTTACGCGGCTTCCCCAGACATTCCTCTCTTTGCCTGTCGGTTCGTGGCCGAGGGATGGATCGATCTGGCCACGGGAGAATCCCTTGAAAGCGCGCGACTCAAGGCAGCCCCTTGTTTCGCCCTGTCGGGCATTGCGACGCCGGCGACGTTTGTGGAGTTGCTCAAGCAGCATGCGATCCGGGTCATGGGAACCCGAAGCTACCCGGATCACCACGCCTATGCCCCGTCAGACATCAAGCAGCTCCTGGAGGTGGCCAGAGGGGTCGGGGCGCGTGCCCTTGTGACGACAGAGAAGGACGGTGTGAAACTCCGCCGGTTCCTCCCCATTCCGTTTCCCTGCTACGCCCTCCGTCTGGGCGTGCAGTGGGTGGGGGAGGATCCCCTGGGTTGGGTGAGGAGGCGGCTGGGAGGATGAGACTATGCGAACCTCCCCACGCTCCCCTCCTTAGCAAGGAGGGGATGGGGGAGGTTGAATCATTGCGGGTTTCTGCTTATAATAAAGGCACTTTGGCCGGGTTGCCACGGGTTCTACCGTGACCCGTGACCGTGGCCCGTGACCGTAATGATCTTTACCAGTTACGGTCACGGAGATCGGTCACGTTTGTTTGTAGTAGTCAGGCTACACGGGGGAGAGGTCTTGAGAAAAATCCAACCATCCACTCCGATCGAGCGTATGCTCGTCGCGATGCCCCGTTGGGTAGGGGATGCGGTGATGGCCGAGCCGGTCCTCCGGCTGCTGCATGCCCGGTGGCCGGATGCCCGGATCACGGTCTTCACGCGTCCCGGGCTTGCGGACCTCTATCGGGCGCATCCCGCAGTGGGGGAAATTTTTCCCCGCGAGGATCAGGGGGCATGGCCGCTGATTCGACTGGCTCGAGAGCTTCGCAGGGGACGGTTTGACTTCGCGCTGCTCCTTCCCAACGCCTTTCGGGTCGCATGGCTGGCAAGGGCAGCGGGAATCCCGTTCCGCCTGGGGTACGCGGGGGATGGACGCGGGTGGCTGTTGAGCCATCGGGTGGAGAGGCCGCAGGAGGCGATCCATCAGACGCAGTATTACCTCCGTCTGATGGATGAGTCCGGAGGCTTGAGGTTGGAGGCTCAGACCTCTAACCTCCCACCTCAAACGCTTTATTCTTCCGTGCCGACTCTGGCGGTAGCCGATGAACACCAGGAGCGGGCTGATCGCCTGCTCCGCGCCAAGGGATGGCTGGGGGAGCCCCTGCTGGCCGTTCATCCCGGCGCGGCCTTCGGACCGGCCAAGCGCTGGCCCGCCGCTTCGTACCGTGAACTCTTAACCCGGATCGCCGGGACATTCCCTCTCCGGATCCTCCTGCTAGGGAGCCGGGAGGAGCAGTCCCTGGCTCTGGCGGTTTCGGAAGGGGTGTCGCCCGACCCCCTGTCTTTGATCGGGGAGACCACGCTCGGGGAGGCGATGGGAGTGCTGCGCCGTTGCCGGTTGGTCGTGGGGAACGATTCCGGACTGATCCATCTCGCTGCAGCCCTGGGACAGCCGGTCGTGGGACTCTTCGGCCCCTCTGATCCTCGCATCACGGGACTCTCGGGCCCCGGACATCAGCTCCTCCGATATCCCGTAGAGTGTTCTCCCTGCCGCCACCGCGCCTGTCCCATCGATCACCGGTGCATGGCGGGGATCTCCGTGGATCAGGTTTACGAGGCGGTCTTGCGCGGCGAGGTGTCACCCCATAGCTATCGGGGGGCCGTCTTTCTCGATCGGGATGGCACGGTGACCCGGGAAGTGGGGTACCTCAAGGACAATAAGGCGTTGGATCTGCTTTCCGGAGCTTCGGAGGCGATCCGTCAGCTCAACGCGGCCGGGTTGCAGGTGTTCCTCGCCACGAACCAGTCGGCTGTGGGACGAGGGTATTTCCCCGTGGATCAGGTGGAAGCGGCGCATCAGCGGTTGAGCCGTCTCCTGGAACAGGAAGGGGCCCGCCTGGACGGGATCTATTGGTGTCCGCATGCGCCGGAGGAGGGGTGCGACTGCCGGAAACCGGCAACGGGACTCTTGCAGGCTGCCGCGCGTGAACATGGGATCGACCTGACCCAATCGTACCTGGTCGGAGACAAGGCCGGCGACCTGGCCTGCGCCGCGGCCGTCGGGGCAAAGGGGGTGCTCGTCCTCACCGGCTACGGAGAGACGGAGCGCGATCGCTTGGAGGAGCCGCCCGCGCACGTCGCGCGCGATCTGGGCGAGGCTGTGGCTTGGATCCTTGAGGACAGAGACCGTTTCGCGCAAAAAGGAGGCGCATGAGCCCGGACCCGCGCCGGATCCTCCTGATCAAGCTCAGCTCGCTGGGGGATATCGTCCATACCCTGCCGGCGCTGGCGGCGCTCAGGACGCGCTTCCCCTCGGCCCGGATCGACTGGCTGGTCGCGCGGGGGTATGAAGATCTCCTGGAAGGACATCCGGCGCTCGATGCCACGCTGGTGTTTGAACGGGAGTGGGTTGCGGGGTTCCGGGTAAACCGTCACCTTCTCCGGGGATTGCGAAGCGGGCGGTATGACGTGGTCCTCGACTTCCAGGGGCTCTTCCGGAGCGGTCTGCTGGCCTTTCTTGCTCGGGCGCCGCGGCGGATCGGGTTCGCCAACGGCCGGGAAATGAGCCCTTGGTTCTATACGGAGCGCGTGACGCCGCCTCCCGATCGCCTTCATGCCGTCGATCGGTACCTCGCTTTGCTGGAGCCACTGGGCATTCGGGAGCCGGCCGTGGAGTTCCCCCTTTCCTGGGGAGTGCAGGTTGAGGACGCGGTCTCAGCGTTTCTGGTAGACGGCGGAGAGGACAGGCCGCTCGCGGCCCTCCACCCCTTTGGCCGCTGGCCGACCAAGCGCTGGGAAAACGATCGGTATCTCGCCGTGGCCCAGAGGCTGGACTCGTCCGGCTGGCGGGTGGTCTTCATCGGGGGAGGGGAGCACCGCGCGGAAGTCAAGCGGCTGTTGGGAGACGCCTCTCCGCGCATCATGAACCTGGCCGGCAAGTTGTCGTTGAAAGGGCTGGCTGCCTTGTTGAAGCGGGCCCGGGTCCTGGTCACGAACGACTCCGGCCCGATGCATCTCGCCGTGGCAGTGGGGACGCCGGTCGTGGCCCTCTTCGGTCCCACGGATCCGGCCCGAACGGGGCCCTACGGGGAGCAGGGGAAGGTGCTACGGGCATCCATCTCCTGCAGCCCCTGTTTTAGTCGGTCGTGCAGCCACCGGAGCTGCATGACGGAGATCCGGGTTGAAGACGTGCTAGCGGCGGTGAAAGGTGTAGCTGGTGAGTGGAGGTGACCATGGGAATCAGCAAGGAACTGTTGGAGATCCTGGCCTGTCCGAAGTGCAAGGGGGCCATCCACCTGACGGAGAAGGAAGACGGGCTCGTCTGCGAGGCCTGCCGGTTGCTCTATCCGATCAAGGAGGACATCCCGGTGATGCTGATCGACGAGGCCCTGCCGCTCAAGCGATGAGGGACAAGGTCTCCGTCACGATCATCACCCAGAACGAGGAGGGGATGGTTCGCGGATGCCTGGAGAGCGTCCGTTGGGCCGCCGAGATCGTGGTCGTGGACGCGGAGAGTACCGATAGGACCGCTGCCATCGCGCACGAGTATACCGAGAAGGTCTTCGTGAAACCCTGGCTGGGCTTTGCGGAACAGAAGAACCTCGCCCTCAGCGAGGCGACCTGTCCGTGGGTCCTCAGCCTGGATGCTGATGAACGGGTGACGCCCGATCTGGCCGCGGAGATCCTGGACGCGCTGAAGGCCCCGGACGCGGACGGCTACTACGTCCCCCGGAAAAACTTTTTCGGCGGACGTTGGATCCGGCACGGGGGGTGGTACCCGGATTACACCCTCAGGCTCTTCAAGCGGACCCACGGATCGTTCGGGGATCGGGAAGTCCACGAGGGGGTCGTGCTGAACGGCAGGTCCGCTTACCTGCGCCACCCGCTTGTGCACGAGACCTACAAGGATTTGAGCGATTATCTGGCCCGGATGGACCGTTATTCTTCGCTGGCCGCCCGCGAACTGCGGAAGCGCGGGTCGCGGTTCCGACTCTGGCATCTCTTCTTCCGTCCCCCCGCGGCCTTCGTCAAGCATTATCTACTGAAGCAGGGTTTCCGGGACGGGGCGGACGGCCTGCTCCTTGCGGCGCTCCAGGCAATGTACACGTTCGCAAAATACGCGAAGCTCTACGAAATGGAACAGGCAGATCGCAAATTGCAAAATTTAAAATGAGGATGATTCCACCCAACGATCCGGCTATCCGGCCGGCTATCCAGAAGATCCTGGTCATCAAGCTGAAGCATCACGGGGATGTGTTGCTGGCCGTGCCCTCGCTCCGCGCCCTGCGGGAGCAGTATCCGCGCGCGGAGGTCACCGTGCTGGTCAATGCGGGCACGGAGGAGATGGTGGAGCGGCATCCCCTCGTGGATGCCGTGCTGGCGTTTCCACGACAAGCCCTTGGGTTCCCTTTCTGGAGGAGGCTCCGCGAGGAGTTCGCATTCGCCAGACTAATCCGCCGGAGCGGCTTTGATCTGGTGATCGATCTGAGCGGGGGTGATCGCTCGGCCCTTTTTGCCCTGCTCAGCAAGGCACGCTGCCGAATGGGGTATGACCCGATGGGGAGGGGATTCTTTGGGAAACGGCTCCTGTTCACCCATCTGGGGATCCCCCGCGTCACCGGGGAGCATATGGTTCTTCAAAACCTCGATTTGTTGCGGCAGTTCGGGATCGGCACATCGGACCTGCGCGTGACCCTCCCTCCCACGGAGGAGGAGGAACAGTGGTTGGCCGAACGGTTGCGGGATGCCGGGGTGGGGGAGACAGAGCCGGTGGCGCAGGTGCATCCCACCTCCCGCTGGCTCTTCAAGTGCTGGCGGGATGAGGGGATGGCCCGGGTGATCGATCGGATTCAGAGGGACGGAGGGGTGCGGGTCGTTGTGACATCCGGCCCGGATGGGAGAGAGCGGGATCGCGTCGGTCGAATTCTTTCGCTGGTGGGAACGGCCCCCGTTGATCTGACCGGCAAGACGACCATCCGGCAGCTTATGGCCGTGGCGCGCCGGGCGGCATTGTTTTTCGGCGTGGATTCCGCCCCCATGCACATTGCGGCGGCTGCCGGGACGCCGGTCGTTGCCCTCTTCGGCCCCTCGGGAGAAGCCCTCTGGGGGCCGTGGGGCGAGAGACACCGCGTCCTCACAAAGCCCTACCCCTGCCGGCCGTGCGGACGGGACGGGTGCGAGGGAAGCAAGCGGAGCCTCTGTCTGGAGGCGATCACGGCAGAGGAAGTCTGGGAGGCGGTCAGAGAGATGCTGGGTGCTGTCCTGCCGGCATCCGTACGGCCTGCCTGCCGGTAGGCAGGGGGTTCCACGTGAGCGACCGATTGACGATTCTCCATACGGAGGCCTCGGAAGGGTGGGGCGGCCAGGAGATCCGGATCCTGGAGGAGGCGGTGGGGCATCAACGGCGCGGCCATCGCGTGCTGGTCGCCGCCTCCCCCCGCTCCGCCATCTTGTCGAGAGCCCGGAAGGCCGGCGTTGAGACGGCGACCGTCGAGATGGGAAGGGCCAGACTCTTGCAGGTCGTGCGGGATCTCCGCCGCCTGATCCGCGATTGTCGCGTCCAGGTCGTCCATACGCACAGCTCGCGGGACAGCTGGATCGGGGGCCTCGCGGCGCGATCCCTCCCGCAACGGCCGATCCTCGTCAGGACCCGCCATCTCTCCACGCCGATCAGCCGCTCATGGCTCAGCCGTCTGGTCTATCAACAGCTTCCTGATCTCGTGATCACGACGGGCGAGGCGATTCGAAAAGAGATGATCGAAACCAACGGTTACGATCCGGGCCGGATCGTGTCGATCCCCACGGGCGTGGATCTAGAGCGATTTACCTTCAGCCTGACGGCAAGACAGGCGATTCGGTGCGGGCTGGGGCTTCCGGAAGACGTTTCGCTCATCGGGATCGTGGCGGTCCTCCGGAGCTGGAAGGGGCATCTTGATTTCCTGGAGGCGGCCGCGCGGGTTCTCAAGGAGGAGCCGCTCAGCCGGTTTCTCATCGTCGGGGATGGTCCTCAGCGCGACCGGATCCGCGCGGCGATTCAGCGACTCGGCTTGGAACCGCGCGTCTGGATGCTGGGACACAGAGAAGACGTGCCGGACATCCTCTCGGCGATGGATCTCTTCGTTCTTCCCTCCTTCGGCCACGAGGGCGTCCCACAAGCGGTACTCCAGGCCCTTGCCGTGGGGCTTCCCGTCGTCGCCTCGCGCACGGGTTCCATCCCCGAGGTGATCCATGACGGGCAGACCGGCGCCCTGGTCCCTCCTCGGCAACCGGATCTCTTGGCCTCTGCGATCCTGCGCCTGGTCCGGAATCGCGAGGAAGGACGTCTTCTGGGGCAGAGCGGCAAGTCTCTCGTTCAACAGCACCATTCCCTGGAGTCAATGCTCGATCGGATCGAGTGGTGTTACGATGGCCTCTTTGGGAAGGACCGGGCGTGCAGATCCTCCTGAACTACCCTAAGGGGAACCCGCGTTTGCAGGAGGCCTTCGAGGCGTTGGGACACCGGGTGTCTGCGAACTGCTACGCCGCGGAGGAGATCGCGTCCCGGGGGATCGCCTTCGTCCTGTTCGATTTTAAGCAAATGTTCAAGACGCGATGGCGCCATCTGCGCCTGCTTCGGCAATTGCGACGGGCGGGGATCGTGACGGCAACCTGGAACAGGGACGCCCCATGGCACGTCGGCGTCCGTGGTTGGGAGGTCGCAGGACTGCTTCGCGCGGGCCTGCTGGACCTCTATGCGACGCATTCCCTGCAAGCCACCGAACGTGCGCGCACCACGGTCCTTTACCTGCCCAACGCCGCCTGGATGAGCCACTACCACATCGGGGATGCGACGCTGGAAGTCCTGCGAGAGGAACATGCTTATGAGGTGGACGTCTCCTTTCTCGGCAACCTGGATGCGTCCCGGTTCCGTGAACACGCCGAGCGTGTACGATTTCTCGAACAACTCGGGAATCGCCTGCGGGAGGAAAAGATCCGCTATCGCTTCCATCATGTGGACGGGATCCCCCCTGAACGCCAGCGGCGGATTATCCAGCGGAGCCGGATCAACCTGAGCTGCGGCGCGGCCTCCGACGTCCGCGGGATCCGCAGTTGGGGGCTTCCCGAGCGCTGTTACGGCATTCCGGCCTGCGGGGGGTTTCTGCTCGCGGACGAGCGCCGGCATGCCCGGGATGACTTCAAAGTCGGGGACGAAATCGTCACCTATCAGGGCTTGGACGATTGCATACAGAAGATCCGCCATTATCTTCTCTGCGCGGACGAGCGACGACAGATCGCGGAGAACGGATATCTTCGGGTCCTCAGTGAGCATACCTACCGGCACCGCGCGCAGAGCCTTCTCGATGCGGTGAAAGACATCCTGGAGGATCACCATGCCTAACCGTGTCCTCCTCACCGGGTTGCAGTTGATATTTCGGGCAGTCACTCGCCTGCGCCCGGAGGTGGCTGCTCCGTTCAATCCGGAAGCGATCCGTCGGATCCTCCTGTTCAACACGACGGCCATTGGCGATACATTGTTGTCCACCCCGGCCATCCGGGCAGTCCGCAAGGGGTTCCCCCGCGCGTACATCGTTGCCTTGGCGAGCCCTTCGGCCCGCGAGGTGCTGCTGCACAACCCTTTCCTCGACGAGATTCTTCTCCATCCAGGCCGGGTGAACTTTCCCTACGTGTTCCGGTTGCCCGGTCTGCTGCGTGCCCTGCGGTCCCGGCGTTTCGGCCTCGCCATTATCTTCCACGCTAACGATCCGGACGCGGCGCCGCTCGCCTACCTGTCCGGCGCTCCATACCGGATGGGATGGAGGGAAAGCCGCCTCTCCTTTCTGTTTACGCACCCGGTTCCCTCGCGCCGGTCAGGAGTGCATGCCGTGGATCTCCGCCTGAGGAATCTGGAGGAGTTGGGCATCGCCTCTCAAGGGAGAGATCTGGAGATCTTCCTCCAACCCGAGGAGGAAGAGAGGGGGAGGCTGATGGCCCGGAGACTCGGGTTGGAGGGGCGCCCGTTCATTGCCGTTCATCCCTTTGGGAATAAGCAGAACCGCTGGTGGCCTGAACCGCACGTGACAGTCTTGGCGCGGCGCTTGATCGACGTCTACGGAGTCCAAGTGCTCGTCGTGGGCGGGCCAAAGGAGGCGGCCATCGCTAACAGGATGGTGGACCAAGCGAAGGTCAAGTCCCTTGCCGGCCGCAGCACAATCAGAGAAACGGCGGCGCTGCTGAAACGGTGCGTCTTGATGATCTCAACCGACAGCGGGCCGATGCACTTGGCCCAGGCTCTGGACCTCCCCACGTTAGCCCTTTACGGCCCATCCGACCCCGTCTTGACCGGCCCGACACGTCCGCATAGCCTGGTCATCGCCAAAGACTGCTCGACGGCCCCCTGCATGGAGACCATTCGCGTGGAAGAGGTGCTGAAATCTGTGGAGGAGATGGTGGCCCGAGGCTGGGTTCGCTTTCACAGATGAAGATCGCCCTGGTAAGGATGCGATACACGCCGTTCGGCGGGGCCGAGCGACATCTCGATGATCTGCTCCGGCTCCTGCTGGATCGCGGCCATGAGGTCCATCTCTTCACCAGACGGTGGCGACCGGGAGGAATGGAGCGTCAAGGAATGCATCTTCATCAGGTTCCTGCGATCAATGGGGTGTCCCTGCTGAAAGTCTGGAGCTTCGCCCTCGGCGTTTCCCGGTTGATACGGGGGAAAGGGTTCGACATCGTGCAGAGCTTTGATCGCACCTGGTCCCAGGATGTGTATCGGGCGGGCGACGGCTGCCACATCGCCTGGATGCTGAGGCGCCGGATAATCCTTCCGTGGCACCGGTGGTTGCTGCAGTGGGTCAACCCGCTGCACTGGAGCCTGCTGGCATTGGAACGGAGGGTCTTCAGTCGCCGGGGGAGCGCGCACCTCATCGCGAACTCCGAGATGGTCAAGCGGCAGATCGTGCGGTATTACGGGCGGCCGGCTGAGGAGATCACGGTCCTCCGCAACGGGATCGATCTCGACCGGTTCAACCCGGAAATGAGGCGGCGTCTCCGGGAGCGGGCGCGCGAACGCTTCGGTGTGGGACCTCGCGAGGCGTTGCTATTGTTCGTCGGGTCCGACCACCCAAGAAAGGGACTCGCCGTGCTCTTGGAGGCCGTCAGGCGCCTCCCCTTGAATCAGGTGAGGCTTGTGGTCGTGGGCAAGGGGTGGGTCGGCCCGTGGCGGCGCCTTGCCCGCCGCCGCGGTGTATCCGATCGCGTGACATTTACGGGGCCGATTGAGGAAGTCGAGTGGTGCTATAGCGCGGCGGACATCTTCGTCCTGCCAACCGTCTACGACCCCATGAGCAACGCGACGCTGGAGGCCATGGCCTGCGGCTTGCCGGTCGTGACGACAGATGCCAACGGAACCTCCGAGTTGATCGAGGACGGGGTGTCCGGCTATGTGCTCGCCACCCCTGTCGATCCGGGTCTCCTGGCTGAGCGGTTGACCCGCTTGATGGATGCTTCCTCGCGGGACGCGATGGGGAAACGGGGCGCCGAG
>JACRHK010000105.1 GCA_016217625.1 Nitrospirota bacterium | reverse complement strand
TATCTCCTTTTTCGGCACCCCTGTCAACCCCCGCCCTCTATTTTTCTCCCCCCAACCCCTCCACCATCTCCCGCAGCTCGCGGGCGTTGGCGACGGCCCACCCCTGGGCGTCGTTGTTGAAGTAGACGTAGACCTCTTTGCCGGCCTCCAGCAAGGCCTGGATCCGCTCGGCGTCGTTACGGAGCTGCTGCCGGCTATACCGCGAAGCGTAGAGCGCGCCGGGGCCGTGGCGGCGGATGTACACAAAATCCGCCGTGACCGGCCCCTCGACGCACAGATCCGGCCAGTCGGACAGACAGAGGGCCGCCCCATGATCGACGAGGATCTGGCAGACCTCTGCCGTCAGCCAGCTCGGGTGGCGGAACTCAAAGACCGCCTGCACAGGCCGGATGATCCGCTGCGCCTTGAGGTACGCAAGCAGGTCCCGCAGCCGTCCGGTGTCCGCCTTCCAGAAGGGGGGCAGTTGAAAGAGCAGGGGGCCCAGCGCGGGACCCAGCCCCTTCACGGCCCGGAGGAAACGGGCCAGAAAGACCTCGGGGTCTTTGAGCTTCTTCATGTGGGTGACGAACCGGCTCACCTTGGCGGCAAAGAGGAAGCCGGTCGGGACCGCACGGGCCCACGTTCGGAAGACCTTCGGCTCGGGCAGGCGGTAGAAGGTATAGTTGATCTCGACCGTGGGGAACCGCTTTGCATAGTACGCCAGCCACTCTTCGTTGCGGAGCCTCGGAGGATAGAAGACCCCCTGCCAATGAGGATAGATCCACCCGCTGGTGCCGATGTAGCAGCGGGAGATCATGAAAAACTCTTAGGAAGTCGTGGCGTTTCGGGGCCTTGACAGCGGCGCCCGTTTACGCTAGAGTATGCAGCGGCCTGAGAAGGGAAGCAGGGATGGCTAAGGCGCCCAACGGTAAACGGATCCTGAATACGCATATCGGCCAGAACGAGTACCGGTTCCTCAAGGAGACGGCCCGGCGGGAAGGGATGACGCTGACCATGTGCCTGCGGAACCTCATCCGGTCCGAGATGTTCCGCGTGAAGAGTCTCGTCAAGAGATAGACCCTCTAATCGAACCGCTCCTCCTCCTTCTCCACTTTCTCCAACTTTTCCTGCCGCTCCCGGCAATCCCGGCAATACAGGGCCGAGGGGATCGCCTCCAGGCGTTTCGTGGGGATCTCGGTCCCGCAGGAGGCGCAGATCCCGTAAGTGCCGTTCTCCAGGCGGCGGAAGGCTTCGGCGATCTCTTTGTAGGTTTTATACCACATCTCCAGCAAGGCGTTATCGAGCCCCGCCCCCAGGTCCAGCGTGGCCATGTCGCCGCTGTCGAGGGCCGAGTCGATCCGGTTGCGCGCGTCGGGATGGAGCTGAGGCCCCAGGTGGTTTTCGATCTCCCGGACCACCTCTTCCCGCTTTTGGTGCAACATCCGCCGCAGTTCCTCTTGCCGCTTGTTCCGCTTTTTCTCCATAGACCGTTGTCCTCCCTTGGTCAGCAGACGGGATAGGTTCCCTTCGCCAGCTCCATGCAGAAGTCGCCGATGCGCTCCAGCTCGTCTTCCAGGATTGCGCCGGCGCGCGCCTCGGCCTCCCGCCGGTCCACCCCCGGCTCCACCAGGATCTGGATGGCCGCCATGCGCGGCTGATCGATCGGCTCGCCGATCTGGCTGCCCAGCCACACGTAGACCTCCCGGATGCCCGGCGTCTCGGCGTAGATCCGCTGGGCCGCCTTGTGGGTGAGGAAGGTGTAGATCTTGCCCACGTGGCTGACCGGGTTCTTGCCTGCCGCGGCCTCCGTCCCCATGGGACGGTTCAGCGTGATGACGCCGTTGACCCGGTTGCCGCGGCCCACCTGCCCCGAGTCGGCGTCTTCGGCCGAGGTCCCCAGGACGGAGAGGTAGATCCCTCCCATCTCCCTCCCCGGCAGATCGAGCGTGTTGAGCGACAACCGGATCGCCCCCCACCCCTTCCCGTGCTCGCGGAGGTGCGCTTCCAGGCGCTCCACGATCGCCGCCTTCCGCCGGAAGTAGTCGGCCTCGGAAGCCACATAGCGGTCCAGCAGCGGCATCGCGGCCGTGAGAAGGAGCGTCCGGCGCTGCCGGTAGCCCATGATCTTCACGTCCTCCCCGGTTTCGGGGGACGCGGCCTTAAAGGCCGGGGAGTTCAGGTGCTGCTCCAGCTCCAGGACCGTCCGCTCAGTAGCCGTCAAGGGGGCGTAGCCGACAGCCGCCGAGGTGTCGTTCGCCCCCAGAATCGTTTTCCCCCGGAGGAAGAGGTCGGTCAGCTCCGCCGACCCCGGCCGGATCTCGATCTGGTAGCAGAGGTCCCGATCGGGATCCACGCGGGGCAGACGGCGGCGGAACCAGGCCTTCGCCGTCTCCACCGCGATCTCGTCCACCGGGATCCGCTCCCCGGCGGCCTCGAACGTCGCCCGATCCCCGAAAATGAGGCGCATCGGCTCCACGACCCGTCCTCCGCCGTACCGGCGCTCGACCTTACCCGCCACCAGGAACCCTTTATCGATATTGTGGTGCAGGACGACACCGAACCGACGGAGATACTCCTGGCTGAGGGCGACCGAGACTTCCTCCATCACGGCATCGCAGATCGAGTCCGGGTGCCCCACCCCTTTCCGCTCTACCACCTCGACCGCCTGCTCCGCCAGGGGAAGACCGGAGAGGGTCGTGACCTGGATGCCCGGCATGCCGCGTCCTCCATATTGGCGCTATTGTATAGTGCGGCCTACCAGGATTGCAAACCGTTTCTTCGGACATTGGACCTTGGACATCGGACTTCGGACCTTCGGCTTCAGACTCTTGTAGCAGTCTTGTAGTAATATTCTACTTGACAGCCGGCGGAAACCTGCTATAGTTGAATGGCAGGTTGGTTCCGCTCTGTAACCCTGGCCCTTCGGCCTGTCCGCCTCAGGCGGATCGAGGTTCCACCCCGTGACCACCGCAATCAGGACAAACCATGAAACCCTTCGTGTATCAAGACGATCCCCCCAAGGCGGGGAGGGACGCTTCTTTGGCGCCCCTCCGGGAGGAAGAACTCCTGGAGGGGCTGGAGAAATCCCTCTTCGATGCCGCAGAGGAACCCCCCCTTGAGGAGGAAGCGCCTGAGGAAGCCCTCGAGGAAAAAGTCGCCGCGCCCGCCCGCGCCGACGACGTGGTCTGGACCTATCTCACGACCATCGGCAAGACCCCGTACCCCACGGCCGCGCGCGAAGCCGTGATCGTCGATCGGCTCCGGCAGGGGACCGAACAGTGGCGGGCCGCCCTTTTGCATTCGCCCCTCACGGTCCGGCGGTTCCTCTGCCACGGCCGCCGGGTGTTAAAGGGACGGAAACCCCTCCAGATGATCCTCGAGCTGCCGGAACACCTCTCTCCCCAGATGCGCGCCCGCGCCCGCCGGCGGCTCCGGACGATCCTGCCGGAGATGGCCCGCCTGTGCCGCGCCCGCACCCCCTGGAGCGAGGGGAGGCGCGCCGAAGGGGCCCGCCTGCTCGGGCGGGCGCAGGTGAGCGAGCGGTTCCTCCGGCGGATGGCGCGGCTGCATCACCGGCTGGGCCGGCTGGGCGCCACGGACTATGTGGGAAAAGAGACGCTTCGCGCGCTCCGCGAAGGGGAGCGCCTCATCCAGGAGGCCCGCAAGGCCCTCACCGTGGGGAACCTCCGCCTCGTCGTCTCCATCGCGAAGCGCTACCAGAACCGCGGCCTTCCCATGGCGGACCTCATCCAGGAAGGGAACATGGGGATCATGCGCGCCGCGGAGCGGTTTAAATACGAAACGGGGTTCAAGTTCTCGACGTATGCCACCTGGTGGATCCGGCAGGCGATTGTCCGGTCCTTGATGGAACAGGGGAAGACGGTGCGTATCCCCTTCAACCTGGCCGAAGCGGTGAACCGCATCCAGGCCATCACCCGCCAGTTCCAGCAGGAGATGGGGAGGCTCCCCAGTCCGCAAGAATTGGCCGAACGGACCCGCCTGCCTCTACCCAAGATCGAGCGGGCCCTGGAGGCTCTCGGAGGACCGGGCCAGATTCCCCTTTCCCTGGATGAGCCGTTCATCTTCGCGGACAAGGAAGGGAGGACGCTCCAGGAGATCCTGGAGGATGAGACCAGCCCCTCGCCGGATCAGGAGATGGAAGAGAAAGCCCTCGGCGACCATGTGAAGGAGGCGCTCCGGTCCTTGACGCCGAGGGAGGAGAAGATCCTCCGGATGCGGTTCGGCCTGGGCGGCGAGCGGGAGCACACCCTCGAAGAGGTGGGAAGGGCGCTGTCGCTCACCAGGGAGCGGATCCGCCAGCTCGAGATCCGCGCGCTTCGCCGTCTCAAGCACTCCAGCCGGCGGCGGATGCTGCTGGATTTCGCCTCATAAGAAGCGTCAGCAGACTCAGGTTGAGGTTTAGGTTTAGGTTTAGGTTTAGGTTTAGG
>JACRHK010000001.1 GCA_016217625.1 Nitrospirota bacterium | reverse complement strand
CTGAACAAGGTCGATCTCCTCAAACTGACTCTGGCCAAACGTGTGCGGGTAGGGGAGTCCACGATCGGCCTGGCCGTCACCCAGGACGGGCGCCACGTGGCGGTGAGCAACTACCAGCCGGGCGACGTCCGGATCTACCGTGCTGATACCCTACGGGAGATCAAGGTCATCCCCGCCGTTCGGACGCTGCCCGACGGGACGCGAAAGGTTTCCCGAACCACCGGGCTGGTGGATGCTCCCGGCAACCTCCTGATCTACGGGTTGATGGACGCCGACGGCCTCTGGGTCGTGGATGCCGGGAAGGCGGACTTCCCCGTCGTCCTGCAGGTGTGGGACGCGGGGAAGATGCCTTATGACGGGCTGCTCACGCCGGACGGCCGCTACTACCTGGCGGGGTTCTATCATTCCCCCTGGCTCGGGCGGATCGACACCTGGGCCATGGAGAAGGGGGCCGAGAAGATCTCGCTGGAGGAGCCGGAAAGGGTGTATGAAAAACATCCGGTCCTCAAGGTCCCGCACCTGGAGGGGTGGGCAGTGGCGGGCGACTACCTCTTCTCGCCGGTGGTCGGCGAGCGGCGCCTGGCCGTCGTGGAAACGCGGACCTGGAAAATCATGGGGTCCATCCTCCTTGTGGGGAACCCCGTGTTCGCCGTGGCCCGGCCGGACGGCAGGCAGGTGTGGGTGAACTTCGGAGGGGAGGAGAGCGGCCTCGTCCAGGTCGTGGACGTCCCGACGCTCCGGGTCGTGAAGACCCTTCAGCCCGGACGCCGCGTCTTCCATCTCCAATTCACGCCCAAGGGAGAGGCGGCGTATGTCTCGGCCAACCTGGAAGATCAGGTCGTCGTCTACGACACCCGGACGCTGGAGCCGATCTCCCGCTTGCCGATCAAGCGCCCATCCGGTATCTTCGGCACCGACCGCGCCCACAAGTTCGGCCTCTGAGAACCATTTTGTTGCCTTATCGGGCGTACGCCTTCTAGTACCGTTCCAACTTTTTATGCCTAATTTGCGTAGAGCTTGGTGACTCCGGTGCCAACACATCGTACGAGACGAACATAGCCAAAAATAGTTGGAACGGCACTAGTCGCCTTTTATGATCCAGATCATAGCTGTGCGCGATCTATAGCGACTAGACTAACGGACAGAAGGTGTGTCGTTTGCATTGGAATGCCCTCTTAGCGGATAATTGCTCAAAACCTTATGTCGGCCGGAGGCTCCAAGCGCCCGGCCGGAGGAGAGGAGGCATGCGATGAGCGGGCAACAAGGGAAGGGGGAGGAAGAGCGGGTCCCCATGTGGCAGCTCTTCTACGACAACATCTTTCTGCTGCTGGCGCTGGGGGTGGCCATCCCCGTCGTCTTCTATACGCTCTGGGGGGTCATGGAGCTGGTGAACCTCCCGGTGTGGCCCAAGTGAGAGGAGGGGCGCTATGAGCATCACGGTTCCGGAACGGGTCTGGTGGAAGCCCCTGGACAAGGGGGAGAAACTCTGGGTGGCGATTGCCCTGACCTGGTGCCTGGTCATGTTCATCATGATGCCGCTGTGGCACCTCCAGGGGAAGCAGAATGCGCCGAGCGAGACCTACCGGGTCTCGGCGGATCAGTTCGAGAAGGCGGCCGCCGCATTCATCACCCAGTACCGTGTCGGCGAGGAGCAGGGCGTGCCGGTCGTGGCGCCTCCCTCGGGCAGCGACATCTACCTGGTCGCCCGCATGTGGAGCTGGGAGCCGGTTCTGAAGCTCGAGAAGGGGAAGACCTACCGGCTGCATCTTTCCTCCGTGGACCTCCAGCACGGCATGACGATCTATCCGATGAACATCAACTTCCAGGTGCTTCCCGGTTATGATTATGTGCTGACGATAACCCCCACGGAAAAGGGGGAGTATCACCTAATCTGCAACGAATTCTGCGGGATCGGCCACCACCTGATGGTGGGGAAGATCCTGGTCGTCTAAGGAGGGGGCCATGAGCGTGCCGACTGCTTTCCGTACCTGCCCGACGACGGGGCTGAAGGTCCACCTCCCCGCGGAGAACCTGATCAAGGCCAACGCCGTCGTGGCGGTCGTCTTTTTCCTCATCGGTGTGGCGATGGCCCTGCTCGTCGCGATGACCCGCTGGCCGGCCGTCCACCTCCTGGGGGATGAGTTTTTTTACCGGGCCTTGACGGCCCACGGGATCAACATGCTGATTTTCTGGATCATCTTCTTCGAGATTGCCGTCCTGTATTTCGCCTCGGCGATCCTGCTCAACAGCCGGCTGGCGGCGCCCAAGCTCGGTTGGCTGGCGTTCGCGCTCATGCTGGCCGGATCCGGCCTGGTGGACGTGATGATCGCCCTCGGTAAGGCCGACGTGATGATGACCTCCTATGTGCCGCTGAAGGCCCATCCCCTCTTCTACCTGGGGATGATCCTCTTCGCCGTCGGCGCGTTGGTGGGGACCAGCCTGTTCTTCGCCACGCTGGTGATCGCCCGGAGGGATCGGACCTACGAGGGATCCCTCCCCCTGGTTGTCTTCGGCGCGGCGACGGCGGCTATCATCGCCGTGGTGACGATTGCCCATGGGGCGATCATCTACATTCCGACGATGTTGTGGTCGATGGGGATCATCGAGCATATCGACGCCTCGACCTACCGGATCCTCTGGTGGGGCCTGGGGCATCCTTCCCAGCAGATCAACGTGGCGGCGATGATTGCCATCTGGTACCTCCTGGGCGCGCTCACCGTCGGCGCCAAACCGATCAACGAGAAGCTCTGCCGGACGGCGTTCGTCCTTTACATCCTGTTCATCAACCTGGCCTCGGCGCATCACCTGCTCGTGGATCCCGGCGTAAGCTCGACCTGGAAGATCTGGAACACGAGCTACGCCATGTACCTGGCGGTGCTGGCCAGCATGATCCACGGAATGACCGTGCCGGCTTCGATCGAGGTGGCCCAGCGAAGGAAAGGGTACACCAAAGGGCTTTTCGAGTGGCTGAAAAAAGCCCCCTGGGGGAACCCGAGCTTCGCCGCGCTGACCCTCTCCATCGTGATCTTCGGCTTCATCGGAGGCATCACGGGGGTGACGTTCGGGACGGAGCAGATCAACATCATCTCCCACAACACGCTCCGGATCCCGGGCCACTTCCACGCGACGGTCGTGGGCGGCACGACGCTCGCCTTCATGGGCGTGACCTACTACGTGCTGCCGCTCATCTTCCGCCGGCAGGTGGTGGCACAGGCCCTGGCGAAGATACAACCGTACCTCTTTGGGGTCGGGATCGTGATGGTGTCCCTCGGCATGACGTTCGCCGGCTCCTACGGGATCTCGCGGCGGCACTGGGACATCACGTTCGCCGGGGCGACGCTCCAGCCGGCCGTGGATCCCACGGTCTATCTCTTGCTCGGCATCATGGGGATCGGGGCGATCCTGGCCGTCCTGGGGGCGCTCCTGTACATCCTCATCACGGTGGGCACGGTCTTGGCCGGCAAAAAGACGGGGTAATGGATTCAGGAGTCCCAACACCACCCTCTCCTTGAAAAGGAGAGGGGAGGGGTGAGGATAACTGCTCGGGGTGAATCGACAAAGTAACCCTCACCTCAGTCCTCTCCCTTGCAGGGAGAGGAGGCGATTAAGAAAGGAGAAAAATCATGGAAGAGCACAAGAAGGAAGCCTTCGAAGCGCCGGGGACGCTGGTCCTGGTGTTCATCTTTTTTGCGTCGTTCGTCCTCTACTATTTCGCCAACTGGAAATGGCTCGCCAACCTCTGGTACATTAAGTAGCCGGTGGTGAGTAATGAGCCATTATTGAACT
>JACRHK010000099.1 GCA_016217625.1 Nitrospirota bacterium | reverse complement strand
TTCTTGCCACATCCGGCGGATTTGAACCTTTATCCAGCAGCTCAACGGCTCGCCGGCGGCGCTGTTCAAGCTGTGCTGGGGTCCCATGGGGTCTCATGGAACCAGTTTAGCATATTCCTATTACTTATGCAAATATCAATAATATTGTAAATTGGAAATTGGAAATTTCAAATTTGCACATTCCAATCTTCAATTTCCAATTCGTCGCATGCTGAGGCGTGACGCTCAACTTTCCTGGAAATGGTCGAAGCCCGTAGGCAGATCCTCCACCATCCATCCTCGCGCATCCCGCACCGTGACCCGCGGCCGGCCGCGGCGGAACACCCCGATCCGCGCGGCCCGCAGGCGGCCGCTCCGGATTAGGCGGAGGAGGGCCGCTTCCTTCGCGGCTGGGACAGCGAAGAGGATCTCATAGTCTTCCCCGCCGCCGAGGGCGTACCACCAAGGGGAATGCATCAGCAGTCCCCCCGCGCCTCCCCGGAGGGCCGGCGACAGGGGAACCTGATCCCGCATGACCTCCGCGGCTACGCGGCTTTCTTCGCAGAGGTGTCCCAGGTCCTGCAGCAGCCCGTCGCTCACATCGATCATCGCCGAGGCGAGGCCTTGCCTTCCCAGGGTCTGTCCCTCTCGGACACGCGGGGTCGGATCCTTGTGGCGCCGGATCAGGTAACGAGTCGCCGCGCTTGTTCTACCCCTTGCCTTTCCCCTCTGCAGGAGCTCCAGTCCGGCGGCGCTGTCTCCCAGCGTGCCGGTGACGTAGAGGGCGTCGCCCGGTGAGGCGCCCGCGCGACAGACCACGCGGTCGGCCTTCCCCTCGCCCAGGAGCGTCAGGGCGAGGAAGACGCCGCATTCCGAGCGGGAGGTGTCTCCTCCCACCAGATCCACGCGAAAGGGATCGGCCCAGGCCCGCATCCCCCGGTAGAGTTGGTCGATGGCCGCGACCGGCGTCTTCCCCGGAACAGCGAGAGCGATGAGGGCGAAGCGGGGCTCGCCCCCCATGGCGGCGAGGTCGCTCAAGTTGGCGGCCATCGCCTTCTTCCCCAGCGCTCCCCAGGAGAGGAACCGGAAATCAAAGTGGATCCCTTCCAGGAGCAGATCGGTCGTGACGAGGAGCACGCGTCCCGGCTTGGGCCGCAGCACGGCCACGTCCTCCCCCAGGCCGGACAAGACCGCCCGATCCCGCGCGGGGAGGACACGACGAAGACGCTGAATCAACCGCAGCTCTCCAAGGTCTCCCACAGTGGGGGCGGGACGGGGCACGGGCGTTCAGGCGTGGGCCACTTTTACGCGGCGGGCGATCGTTCCACCCGTTCGACCCTTCACCGGCTTCATGGCGATCCGCAGGACGTCGTCCATCGTCTCCACGGAGACGAAGCGGAGGTCCTTCTTGATGTTCTTGGGGATCTCTTCCAGGTCCTTCTCGTTGCGCCGGGGGATCAGGATCGTCTTGATCCCGGCCCGCTTGGCGGCGAGGGCCTTCTCCTTCAATCCCCCGATGGGGAGCACCCGCCCGCGGAGCGTGACCTCGCCGGTCATGGCCACGTCCTTCCGGACGGGGACGTTGGTGAAGACGGAGGCCAGGGCCGTGGCCATCGTGATGCCGGCGGAAGGCCCGTCCTTCGGGATCGCGCCCGCGGGGACGTGGACGTGGACATCGATCTTGGAAAAGAGGTCGTCGGCGATCCCCATTCGCCGGGCGCGGGAGCGGATGTAGGAGAGAGCGGCGTGGGCCGACTCCTTCATCACGTCGCCCAGGTGGCCGGTGAGGGTGATCCCCCCCTTGCCCCGCATCGTCGTGGCTTCGATGTAAATGATGTCCCCTCCCGCCTCCGTCCAGGCCAGCCCCGTGGACACCCCGACTTCGTCCTTCTCCTGCTCCTCCTCTTTGAGGAACTTGGGGACGCCCAGGTAGCGGTGGAGGTTCTCCGGCGAGACCCGGTAGAGGCGGTGCTTCCCCTCCGCCACCTGTTTCGCCACCTTGCGGCAGATGTTGGCGATCTCCCGCTCCAGGTTGCGGACGCCCGCTTCCCGGGTGTATTGGCCGATGATGGAGAGGATCGCCCGGTCGGAGATCTGGAGCTGTTTCCCCGTGATCCCGTGCTCCTCGAGCTGGCGCGGCATCAGGAAGTTGCGGGCGATCCCCTGCTTTTCCTCCTCCGTGTAGCCGGACAGTTGGAGCACCTCCATCCGGTCCCGGAGCGCCGAGGGGACCGTGTCCAGGATGTTGGCCGTCACGATGAACATGACCCGCGAGAGGTCGAAGGGGACGCCCAGGTAGTGGTCGGAGAAGGTGTAGTTCTGCTCGGGGTCGAGGACCTCCAGCAGGGCGGCCGCCGGGTCGCCCCGGAAGTCCATCCCGATCTTGTCGACCTCGTCCAGCATGAAGACGGGGTTGTTGGTGCCCGCCTGCTTGATTCCCTGGACGATCCGGCCGGGAAGGGCCCCCACGTAGGTGCGGCGGTGGCCGCGGATCTCCGCCTCGTCCCGCATCCCGCCCAGGGAGATCCGGACGAACTCCCGCCCCAGGGCCCGGGCGATCGACTTCCCCAGCGAGGTCTTTCCCACGCCCGGCGGGCCCACGAAGCAGAGGATCGGCCCTTTCATCTTCTCCTTGAGCTTGCGGACGGCCAGGTACTCGAGGATCCGCTCCTTGATTTTTTCCAGATTATAGTGGTCCTCGTCCAGCACCTTCTTGGCGACCTTCAGATCCAGGTTGTCCGTGCTCGACTTCGACCAGGGGAGCTCGACCATCCACTCGACGTAGGTCCGGATGACGGCCGACTCGGCGGCGTCGGGATGCATCTTCTCCAGGCGCTTGAGCTGCTTTTCGGCCTCCTTCTGGACTTTCTCCGGCATGAGGGCCTCCGCGATCTT
>JACRHK010000096.1 GCA_016217625.1 Nitrospirota bacterium | reverse complement strand
GGCTCTAATGAGAGGATACCCGGAGCGTGAGTCCCCTCCCCCTCCCATCAAGGGAGGAAGAAAATCATTTTCCACTTCTCTCCGGGAACTAGAATAGTATACACCCGCTCTCAGGCGCGGCGCAACTTGCGGGAGACTTTCCAGACGACGTTCCCCGCCGTCGAAGCGGCGCGGTGGGGCCACCGGCGCAGCCCGCTCGTCCATCGAGGGCGTCGTTGAACATACGCGCGCGCCTCCTCTATCGTCAAGCCGGTCTGTTGAAGGATTCCCTGCACCTCTTCCCGCACCCGCTGCTTGGCCTCATACAGCTTCATCTGGACGCGGCTCTTGGCGTTGACCTCGCTGTCCCCCGAGGTCTCGATCGGGAGGAAGATCGCCTCCTTGAAATCGGAGACCACCTTAGACTGGACCCCGTCGCTCTGCGTGCTCGGCATGCAGCCGAACGGCTTCAACGACAAGACCATGTGCGCCTTCTTGTGGACGACGGCCATGATGTTCTTTCCGACCTCCAGGTGTCCCTCGCCGCCGCTCAGGTGCGTGTCGTAGTAGGCGCGGGCGTACTCGGCCAAGCGGCGCTGAGACGGCAAGGGATCGGGCTTCCACCCCAATGCCAGCCGGTATAGATCATAGTGTAGACGAAAGAGCCCTCTCGCCGCCTTCAACAGCAGCAGGAGCTTCCAGGGCGGAAGCTTCTCCTGGCCGTGCTGCTCCGGCGAGACCCCCTTCCGGTCGCGGGCGAACTGCATTCCCGCCCAGATGAGGTACTCGATCCAGGTCGCCACCGGCTCTACATGCACCTCCGCCCCCTCCCCCTCCAGCCAGCGCATCATCCGGTAGTTGCCGTCCCCTTCCGTGGTCATGGCCCAGAACTCCCCGGTGATCTTCACCTTGGGCTTGACGCGCAAGGGGTCCACGGGTATGGCGGCGAAGAGCCCGCGCACGCGGCGCAGCGCCTTGAAGAGGGAGGTCCGTCGGCGGAGCGTGTCAGCCAGCAGCGCCCGGGCCTCGGCCAGGACCCGGTCCGTCTGTCCCAGGTCCATTTCATAGGGACGGATCTTGTAGGCCAGGTCGTTCAGCAGATCGCCGGCCATCATCCCTTTCAACAGGGCGACGAAGAACTTCAAGTTCATGACGACCCCGGCGTCGGCCGCGCTCTGACTCAGACTTCCCCCCTGCTGGAAAAGGAGGACACGGAAGCGGGGAAAGCCCGCGTCTTGAAGCGCCTTCCGGTATTCCGCCTCGTACATCCCGAACCGGCAGGGCCCGCATGCGCCGGCCGTCACGAACACGTAGCGGTCCTCGATCGCCTGCTCCCCGCGATCTCGCAGCTCCTTCAGGTACTTCACCAGGTTGCCCACCGTGTAGTACGTGGGGTTGCACTGCCCCCGGTTGCCGAACTCCTTCCCCACGGCAAGGGACGCGTTGTCCGGGCAGGGCAGCGGCCGCACCCGATACCCCAACCCCTCCAAAGCCCCCTGGAGGATCTCCTCGTGCGCCAGGGTCAGGCCTCCGTAAAGGATCGTCGTGTGAGGCCGATCGGCAGCCGTAAAGGGCCGCTCCTCGGGCCGCCTGAAATGGCGGATCTCTTTGCCGCCCAAGCCCAGCTCCTTGCGGAGCCGCTCCTCGTATTCGTGAACCTGATGTTGTATCGTCTGCTGTCCCGTCGACATCCTTCTATCCCCCAGAAAAGTCACAGGTTCAGGTTAAGGCTCAGAAAACCTTGACCTCAACCTTAACCTCAACCTCAACCTCAACCTCTCTCAATGAACACGCAGAGACCGGCTCGACCACCCCGGTCCGACCGGGGCTCTGCCGGAGCGAGGCCTCGAACGCCGCCACCGCCCGCCGGAGCGTCTCCTCCCGCTCCCGCCGGCTTCGGATCTCCTCCTCGTACCGTTTAAGAAAATAGCCGATGGTCTCCACGCGGATCTTGATGGATCCGGTCGGCTTGTTCTCGTCGATATCGTGGAACGTGAAGTAGGGGGTCTCCGTGGCTTCCACAATTCCTTCCACCACATGATAGATTGGCGCGTCATGACCGCACTTGAAGCTGGAGAGATCCAGCGCCACAAGGTTCGGATGGCGGGCCACATACTTCGCCGCCCAAATCTTCCGGTTGGAATTCTCGCTGTACGCGTTCTTCCAGACATCGGCCACGGACATCGGATGGGAGATCGCGCCGCGGCGCACCTCCTCCCCGAAGAGCCGCTCCAGGATGTCCGGATCCGTGGGGAGGGTATCTTGCGTGAAGATCGGATAGCCGAGCTTCTGGATCTCCTCCACGATCTCGTGGTTGAGGCCGGGGTCGTTGTGATAGGGGCGGCCCAGCAGGACCACGCCGACCTTTCCTTCCGCCTCCAACCGGTCAAGCGCTTCCCGCGACCTGCGGCGGAGGCCCTTCGTAAACGTCTCCAGCGCCCGCCAGCCGGCCGCCATCGCCGCCTCATGCTCCGCGGGCCCGACGCCCAAGACCGGACCCCAGCATTCAAGCATCTGCTTAGAAAAGAAATGGGGCTCGTCCATGTTGAGGGGGGGATTCAAATAGCGGATCCCATGGTCTGCGAAACCATCTCCCTCCTTCGTGAAGGCCGCCTTGACCACCTCGGGCGTGGCCGCGACCGTCGGGCAGGAGGAATGAGACTGGACGTCGACCAAGTCCGAATGGAGGTTGATCAGGATCGGGAAGAAGATCACGTCCGGCCGCCGCTTCGCCTTGTACAGTAGATGATGGAGATGGGAAATGGCCACCTTGCTGGGGAAGCATTGATCGATGGAGCCCCTGCGGGATCCCTCCTTATAGAGTGTCTCATCCGTGGTGGGGGAAAACTGGATCCGCTCGAACGGCACGCCCAGGGCCTCCAGATAGGCGATGAAGAACGGCGCGGTCGAGTAGAGGTTCAGGACGCGCGGGATGCCGATGACGACAGACCGCCTATCAGGCGGCTGATGCCCATTGCCGGAGATTCTGCTCTTCAAGTGATGCCACCAGCGCAACGAGGATGTTTGCCGATGACTGACGACTGACGGCTGACCACTGTCTTTATAGCTCCTGAACGCCTCCTTCCCCGCCAGCTCGGCGAAGTTGGGGGACGCTTTCTTGACGGCGTCCAGCCGCGCCTTGATGACCTTTACCTGGTCGATGGCTTCCGTGGCCCCCTTCTCGCAGGTGGCGATGATGAAGCGGCGCTGATCCCCCGCCGGTGTCTGAGCATCGATGAACGTCCGCAGGCAGTGGTTCTTGCAGAAATAGCAGCGTGTCGATTCGTCGCGGGTGGCCGTGAAGCTCAACTCTTCGGCCTCCTCCGGCCCGATGAAGCGGCTCGTCCCCGGCCGCACGGTCCGCCGGACCTCCAGCGCCACGCCGATGGCCCCGCTCTCCCCCGTATGCTCGTGGACGCGGATCACGGCGTCCGGGACCCTGGACCGGATGAAGTCGCACTGGGCCTTGACCGCCGCCAGGTTGTGCTGCGTGCCGCCTTGCAAAACGAACGTCCGGCCGAAGCGGCTCAGGTTCGGCTCCTGGACCACGTAAAGCCAGATGTTCTTCGGGAGGACATGGGCCAGCCCCGACATGATCTCCTCGGGCCTCCAGCCGAGCTGCTGGAAGTTGACAATGTCCGACTCCATGAAGACGGCGCACCCGTAACTGAACAGGGGGAGGTGCGAGGCCCGGAAGGCCGCGTCGGCATATTCTTTCACGTCATAGCCGAACTTCTGGGCGGTCGATTGTAAGAAGTACCCGTTGCCGGCCGAACACTGCGTATTGAGCCGGAAGTCTTTCACCTTCCCGTGGCGGAGGAGGACGACCTTGATGTCCTGGCCCCCCACATCCACGATCACCTCGGCCTCGGGGTAATACCGGAGCGCCGATTGCGTGTGGGCGACGGTCTCCACCAGCGCCACGTCGGCGTTGAGCACCTCCCGGAGCATGTCTTTGGCGTAGCCGGTCGTTCCCACGCCCAGGATCGCAAGCGTGGCCCCCTGCCCCTCCACTTGGCTGCGGAGGTCCTTGAGGATGGCCTGCGTATCTTCCAATGGGTTGCCGGCCGAGAGCCGATACGATTTGGCCAGCACCCGTCCCTCCCGGTCGAGGAGGACCGCCTTGGTCGAGGTCGATCCGCCATCGATCCCGAGATACGCTTCCACGGTCTCGCCTGCCTGGAAACGCGCCGACTCAAATGTCGGGAGAGCATAGCGCCGGCGAAAGGCCTCGAGATCGTCGGCATCCGGGGCCAGGCCCGGCGCGCCCGTCGCCTCGCGCATCTGTTGGCGTCCGGTCTCGACGAACTCCTCCAGAGCGGCCGTTCCCCGGAAACGGCCCACCGCGGCCTCCTCCCCTTTCCCGTAGAGGACCGCGCCGATCGCCGCGTAATACAGCGCGTTCTCGGGGACGAAAATGAGATCCTGCGGGTCCGCCCCCTCGGGGAGGGGGAACTTCCGCTCTTCCCAGAGGGGAGGGATGTTGTGGCGCCATGCCTCCTGTAGGGCCGGGATGAAGGTATTGGGACCGCCCAGCAGCAGGACCTTGGGACGGAGGGTGTGGCCGCGCGGC
>JACRHK010000097.1 GCA_016217625.1 Nitrospirota bacterium | reverse complement strand
TGGAGCCGAGCTTGCCGCCCCACCGCCGCTGGTGCCCCAAAGCGGCCTGAAGATGGACGTGGTCAATCCGCTTGGCTTCTAACAGGATCTCTCCCAACCGCTTCTTCGACGACATGGTTTATCCCTCCTCCCCTCCGCCTGTACCCTTGGGCAGGGGCCATCTGCGACTATACAGCAGATGGCCGCCGCACCGGCAATCGCTCGCGCCGAACTGCCTCACCCAGGGTGTGCCCGCCCCCTGCGCAGCCGACTGCCGATGCAGCGCGCACTCGGAAAGCCGGCGGCCCAGCCGCACGCGGATCTGCCGAAGCCGGCCATACTGCATGAGGTAGTCGATATGCCACCACCGTCGACGCCGCGGTGCCAGATGGGTCCGGATCCGGCGCTCCAAGTCCCGGCGCGCCCGCCCCGTATACAGATAGTAGCCGGCCGCAAACGGTTGAATGCCCAGGCTCCCCACCCGGATCCGTCGAGGGCGGGGGAGCCGGATCACCAGTTGATAGAGTCCTCCCGCTGCAAAACGGCTAAACCCCCGCTGCGAAAGATGCTCTCCCCTTGACTTGTCGTTCGCCCGCATGGTAACAGTACGTCCATGTGTTCCCAGAGAAACTCAGCCCCGCGCTTCCCCCCTTTTCCCCTCATGGTGCGGATGGAGGGGGTTCCGGTCCTGGTTGTCGGGGGAGGGCACGTGGCGGAACGCAAAATCCGCGCCCTCCTGCGTAGCGGCGCCCGCGTGACCGTCGCGAGCCCCAGCCTGACGCCCGCCCTCGAGGCGCACGTCCGCAAAGGGGCCCTGCGCCATCAGGCAGGGCCGTTCCATCCGGACCTGCTGCCCGGCCATTTCCTCGTGATCGTCGCCACTGATGACCCCGCCGTCAACCAGGAGGTGGCAAGGCGGGCCGGCGGGCTGGTCCCGCTGATCAACGTCGCCGATCCCCCGGAAGCGGGCAATGTCCTCCTCCCCTCCGCCCTGACGCGCGGCGCCCTCTGCATCAGCATCTCTACCGGCGGCTTCAGCCCGGCCCTCGCGCGGCAGATCCGCCGGGAGATCGCAACGCGTTACGGCGAGGAATATGGGCGCGCCGTGGATCTGCTGGCGGAACTCCGCACACGGATCCTGCAGGCCGTCCCCGAGGCATCGCGCCGTCAGCGCCTCCTCCAAGCGCTCGCGGAGGCCGACCTCCCCCGCCTGCTGAGGGAGGACCCCACGGAGGCCGCCGCGCGCGCGCGCATTGCCGCCCTCTTGCGACAACACAGGGTCAGCGTATAATGATTTCACCTCCCCTCACCGACCGGCCGACACCCGCCGGGCGGTCTCCTGTGGCGCCTCCGCTCCTGCCGGAGCCTCACCCTGCGCGAGGTTCTGCGGGGTTCCAAGCGCCTTCTCCCCGGGAGTTTTTTCTAGACGCCCCTGCCCGCCTGCCGTGGCCATCTGACACCGGCCGTTAAACTGGATCCCTTCCTCCATCAAGACCTGGGGAGTGCTCAGATCCCCCTGTAACACGGCTTGCCCTAAGAGGGCCGCGCGGGTCGTCGCCGTCACATTGCCGAAGATCTTCCCATTCAAAATGAGCGTGCCGATCTGCACCTCCCCCTGGACGATCCCCTCTTCCCCCACGATAAGCGTCCCCTGGGATCGCACCTTCCCCTCGAGACGGCCATCGATTCGGAATGTCCCCTGAAATGTTAATTCACCACTACATATAGTGTTATTACCTATGAAACCAACAATATCTTGTGCATCGTTGCTCCGTCGTTTCCTGGCGAACATCTTTTCTCCTTTCCTTCCTGGGGGGATTACCCCATCATCTGTTCCACCAACCGGGTGAGGTCTTCGGTCGTATAATAGATTAGCTCAATACGTCCCCCCTTCTTTCTCCCGGGGAGGATTCGGACCTTGGTCCCCAAGGTTTGCATCAGCCGCTCCTGTAAGGCCTGGAGGTGCGGATCCTTGCGCAACCGCCCCGTTTTCCTGGGCTTCAGACGCCACCGCTGGACCAACCGCTCCGTTTCCCGGACGGAGAGACCCCTGCGGAGAATCGCCTCCCGTGCCCGCAGGATCTTCTCTTTCTCCTCCAAGGCCAGCAGCGCCTTCGCATGCCCCGCGGAGAGGTGGCCTGCGAGGAGGTCCTTCTTGACCTCCGCGGGGAGATGGAGGAGCCGGAGCGCATTGGCCACGGAGGATCGATCCTTCCCCACCTTCTGCGCCACCGCTTCTTGAGACAGCCCGAAACGCTGAATAAGAAGCTGGTAGGCCTCTGCCTCCTCCAGGGGGTTGAGGTCGCGCCGCTGGATGTTCTCGATTAAGGCCAGCTCCACCATCTCTTCCGGGGTGGCCTCCTGGACAATGGCGGGGATCCGGGAAAACCCTGCCTGCCGGACAGCCCGCCACCGACGCTCTCCGGCAATAATCTCATACACCCCGTCCTCCCGGCGGCGGACGAGGATTGGCTGGATTACCCCTTTTTCGCGGATGGAGGCAGCCAGCTCCTCCAGCGCCTCTTCCTCGAACTGCTTGCGGGGTTGCGCCGGATTCGGGCGGATGGCCTCCAGATCCAGCTCCACCACCCTCCGGCCCGCCGTCCCGAACCCGGTGTCCCCCGACCCGGGGATCAGGGCGGCTAATCCCTTACCGAGCGCCATCTTGGCCACGGATGATCACCTCCTTGGCTAATTGCAGATAGCTTTGTGCCCCTTTCGAACGGATGTCATAGAGTAAAATCGGCTTGCCATAGCTGGGCGCTTCGCTGAGCGCCACATTCCTGGGAATGACCGTGTCGAAGACCTTCTGTGCGAAATGCGCGCGCACCTCTTGGGCCACCTGGGTTGACAGGTTGTTCCGTCCGTCATACATGGTGAGCAGGATCCCCTCGATCTCCAGACGCGGGTTCAGTGTCTCTTGGACGCGCCGGATGGTCCCGAGCAGGAGGGTCAACCCTTCCATGGCGTAATACTCACACTGGACGGGGATTAGCACAGAATCGGCGGCTGTCAGGGCGTTCACCGTGAGGAGCCCTAACGAGGGAGGGCAATCGAGCAGGAGGTAATCGAACTGGTGTTTCACGTTTTCCAATGCTCGCTTGAGGAACCCCTCACGCCCCTCGAGCTGCAAGAGTTCCACTTCCGCCCCGATCAGGTCCGGGGTGGAGGCTACAAGCAAGACCTCCGCGACTTCCGTGGGGCACGCCACCTCAAGGAGCGTGCGCTCCCCGAGGAGGACCGCGTACACTCCGGCCACGCCGGATTGCCGCGCCACCCCCAGGCCGCTGGTAGAGTTGGCCTGTGGATCGCAGTCGACCAAGAGGATCCGCTGCTCGGCCGTTGCGAGGGAACAGGCCAGGTTGATGGCCGTGGTGGTCTTCCCTACTCCCCCTTTTTGGTTGGCTATGGCGATGATCTTCCCCAAGCCCGTGGTCGCCTCCCAGACCGGAGGTATCATAACATAAATAAAGGGAAAGAGGGAAGCTGAAAAAAATCACAGGCCGGCCTGCAGGGCTCCAAAGGGGGGTGTTCCACGTGGAACCCCGATGGCCATCGGGGCGCCGCCTGGCCCGTTTCCTAGGATTCGCACCGCTTCAACACAATAATCTGCCGGTTCCCTCCCCCATCCGGTAGTCGGTAAGGAAAGCGGCTTTCAACGGCAAATCCCCATCGGCCCGCCTCTGTCTCCCAGTAGGCCTGTTCCCCTTGGTCCTTCCCCCTCCAAAGG
>JACRHK010000098.1 GCA_016217625.1 Nitrospirota bacterium | reverse complement strand
GAGGCCCGGAAGCGGCTGAAGGCTGTGGGCGGCCTGTAACGCGGGACGAGGGATGCAAACGGAGACGACGCTTGTAGGAGTCACGCGGGGCGGAAAGACCTGGATCCCCCAGTTCGTCCAGGCCATCGACCGGGAGCGGTGCATCGGGTGCGGCCGCTGCTACAAGATCTGCGGCCGGGAGGTGCTCAACCTGGTGGAGCGGGAGACGGAGTCCGAGGACGAGGAGGCGGAGAACATGGTCATGGCCGTCGTCAACCCTGACAACTGCATCGGCTGTGAGGCCTGCGCCAAGGTCTGTCCCAAGAAGTGTTACACCCACGCCCCCCTTGGCGCATGAGGACGAAGATGGAACGGACGATAGAACAGTTCAGGCGGCTCGTGGACACGGAGGATTTCTTTGCCTTTTTCGACCTTCCCTATGACCCGCAGGTCGTCCGGGTGAACCGCCTGCATATTCTCAAGAAGTTCTCCCTCTCTCTGGAGACCTTTGAGCAAGAACACGCGGGTGAGCCCATGGAAGACGCGGAGCGCCTGGCGGAATACCGCAAGGTCCTGGAGCAGGCTTACGGCGATCTCGCCCGCTCCTCGGGCGTGGAACAGAAACTCTTCCAGGTGTTTCACCGGCAGGCTGCCTCAGCAGCTCTCCTTCCCCAAGGAGGGACCGGGAGAGGCGCGGCCTTGCGGGAGAAGGTCGAGCGGGTCTTGGCGGAGGTACGGCCCCTGCTGCAGTCTGACGGGGGAGACGTGGAGCTGGTCGATGTGATCGAGACCACCGTGATGCTGAAGCTGCAAGGAGCCTGCGCCGGCTGCCCCAGTTCTAAAGCCACATTGGCCAATGTCCTGGAGCGGCGGCTGAAGGAGACTGCGCCCGAGATTGAGAACGTTCTCGCGGTGTAAGACGCCCATGGAAGCGCTGATGGAAATCCGGACATTGCCCGACCTGACATCCATGGAGCTGGAGCGGTACCGCCGGCAGATGATCCTGCCCGGCTTTGGCCTGGAGGCCCAACGCCGCCTGAAAGCCGCCACCGCCCTGGTCTCAGGCATCGGGGGCGTGGGAGGGACGGCGGCCCTCTACCTGGCCGTGGCCGGGATCGGGAGGCTTGTCTTTGCCCACTACGGCAACCTGACCCTCTCTAACATGAACCGGCAGATCCTCATGACCCACGACTGGATCGGGAAGAACAGGAACGAATGCGGGAAGACAACGATCCAGCGGATCAATCCGGATGTGGAGGTGGAGACGGTCTCGGAGCGGGTGAGCGAGGCCAACGCGGATCGCCTGCTGGAGGGCGTCCAGGTCGCCCTGGATGCCCGGCCGAACTTCCATGAGCGCCGGGCGCTGAACGCCGCCTGCGTGCGCCGGGGTGTGCCCATGGTCGAGGCCGCCATGAACGGGATGGAGGGCTACCTCACCACGTTCATCCCCGGGAAGACGCCGTGCCTCCATTGCCTCTACCCGGAGGACCCGGAATGGGAGGAGCTGGGATTTCCTGTCCTGGGGGCTGTTTCCGGGTCTTTGGGATGCCTGATGGCCATTGAGGCGATGAAGCTTATCACAGGGTACGGAAAGGTGCTTACCAAACGTATGCTCATCTTCGATGCCGCGGATATGCGCTTCCGGAGTGTCACGATCCGCCGGGATCCCGCCTGTCCGGTTTGCGGCAAGGGGAGGTGAGACCGTGGGAGAAGCGATCATCCTCTCCGACACCACCTTAAGGGACGGGGAGCAGGCTCCGGGCGTGGCCTTCACCGCCGAGGAGAAGCGGGCCATCGCCGTGATTCTGGATACGGCGGGGGTTCCTGAGCTGGAGGTCGGAACCCCGGCCATGGGACGGGAAGAGCAGGAGGACATCTGCTCCCTGGTGGAGATGGGGCTGAGTGCCCGGATGCTCACCTGGAACCGGGCCCTGGAGAAAGATATTGACGCTTCCCTAGCCTGCGGGATCCAGGCGGTGGACATCTCCATTCCGGTCTCGGACCTTCATATCCAAAGAAAGCTCCGGAGGGACCGGGCATGGGTGAAGGAACGGCTGCTGCGGGCCGTAGCTTACGCCAAAGAGCATGACCTCTATGTCTGCGCCGGGCTGGAGGATGCCTCCCGTGCAGAGACGGGGTTCCTGCTGGAGTTGGCAGAGATGCTGGGGCGGGAGGGGTGCGATCGGATCCGCTTCTGCGACACGGCGGGCATCTTCGACCCCTTCACGACCCTTGAGCGGATACGGTTGCTGGTCTGGAACAGCCCCCTTCCTATCGAGATGCATGCCCACAACGACCTCGGCCTGGCCACGGCCAATGCCCTGGCGGCCGTGCGGGCAGGGGCGACCTTCGTCAGCACCACGGTCAACGGACTGGGAGAGCGGGCCGGCAACGCCGCGTTGGAGGAAGTCGTCCTGGGGGTCGAGCACCTGCTGGGAATCCCCACGGGGATCGACAAGCCCCTGCTGGTGGAGCTCGCAGACCGGGTGGCCTGGGCCTCGGGCCGCCCCATCCCGCCCGGCAAGCCGGTGGTGGGGGAGATGGTCTTCAGCCACGAGTCGGGCCTCCATGTGGACGGGATACTGAAAGACTCCCAGACCTACCAGGCCTTTGATCCCGCCGAGGTGGGTCGGCAGCATCGCCTCCTCATCGGGAAGCACTCCGGGACGCATGCCCTTGATCATGCCCTTCGGCAGCTCGGGATCCACCCCTCCAGGGAAGTCCTCCGGTGTCTCGTCCCTCTGGTCCGCGCCCGGGCCACCGAACTCAAGCGCCCCCTCTCTTCTGAAGATATCCTGGAGCTGTGGGAGGAACTTCTGGGCGAGCCCCGTATGCCGGCACGGGGTTTAAGGCTCGTGCGTTCCCTTCCCTGAGAGTTCCGGGGTTTTCGTTGTCGGGCCATCAACCTGAGTGAAACATGAGCGGTGCGGGAGACCTCTTCCCGCTGAAAGGAGTTTCCGATGATGACGATTCCTGTGCAAGAAGCCAGAGGGTGCGCGGCCGGCAGTTGCGGCTCTAAGGCCGGCGCCGGAGATCTCCCTCCGGAGATCTGGGAGAAGGTGAAGAACCACCCCTGCTACAGCGAGGAGGCGCACCACCACTATGCCCGGATGCACGTGGCGGTGGCGCCGGCCTGCAACATCCAGTGCCACTACTGCAACCGCAAGTACGATTGCGCCAACGAGAGCCGGCCCGGAGTGGTCAGCGAGAGGTTGACGCCCGAAGACGCCGCCAAGAAGGTGCTGGCTGTGGCCGGTGCGATTCCTCAGATGACGGTCCTGGGGATCGCCGGCCCCGGGGATCCTCTGGCCAACCCCGACAAGACTTTCCGAACCTTTGATCTGATCGCCGAGAAGGCGCCGGACATCAAGCTGTGTCTCTCGACCAACGGCCTGGCGCTTCCCGACTACGTGGACCGGATCAAGGCCCTGAAGGTCGACCATGTGACGATCACGATTAACATGGTCGATCCCGCGGTGGGAGAGCGGATCTACCCCTGGGTCTTTTACAAGCACAAGCGCTGGAAGGGACGCGACGCCTCGAAGATCCTGAACGAGCGGCAATTGGAAGGGCTTGATCTGCTCACGGCTAACGGCATCCTCTGCAAGGTGAACTCGGTAATGATCCCCGGG
>JACRHK010000094.1 GCA_016217625.1 Nitrospirota bacterium | reverse complement strand
CCGCCCCACCCATTGCCTGAGGGTTTCCATGATTCGGAGGTTCATGGCCCCATGGATCTGGGTGAAGGTCTCTGCCGTGACCTGAAACATCAGGGGGTGGGCCTCCAGGGTCAGGGTGTCCGTTCCCCAGAGGAGGCGAGGAGGGCGTCCGGGGGAGGCGAGGAGCAGTCCGCGCAGAGAGGGGATCTCCCTTCGCAGGCGGTCCGGCAGATCAGGGGAGAGGGGAGCCTGCTCCCGGCCGTGCAGCGTCATCCAGATCCCCTGAGGCGGGACATCGGTCGCCAGGTGAATCGCGCTCAACGCGGGGAAGGGCGTCGCCCGGAGGAGCGCAGTCAGGCTCGCCAGGGCTTGGTTGAGGAGGGGGTGCAGGAGCGGGCAGGCCGCCACCGGCACGAGTCGGTGCGTCCCCGCGGCGTAGTACCCCAGGGCGCGGCCGCTCACCTTTACCTGCGTCCGGATCCGGTAGCCGAACGGGTCGGGCGCCGGCCGGATCGGCAGGAGCGGGGGGTCAAGCAGGCGGGCCGTGCGCTGGAAGGTTTCCCGGAGGATGGCCTCTTTCTCGCGGAGCTGCCGGGCATAGGCGGCGTGCTGGAGCTGACAGCCGCCGCACGTTCCATAATGGGGGCAGGGGGGATCGATCCGATCGGGCGAAGGCTCGAGGATCCGGGTGACGCGCGCCAGGGCGTAATCCCGCCGAACGTGCGTGACCTCGGCCTCCACCGCTTCGCCCGGCAGGACGCCGGGAAGGAACACCACCTTCCCTTCCTGGCGTGCCATTCCCAGACCGCCGGCGACGAGTTTTTCGATCTTCAACGTTACACGTTGCACGTTGCGCGTGAAAATCTCAAACGTGAAACGTGAGACGTGAGGCCATCTTGTCTCACGTCTGGAGCAGCCGCTGAATCGTCGTCTTGAGCTCCGACAGGTCGGAGGACTTCACCACATAGGCGTCGGAGGCCCAGGTGCTGAAGTCCTGGCGGTAGTCGCTGTAGGCCGTGTTCAGGACGACGGGAAGGCGGGGGGTCGTCGCCTTGATCCGGCGGAGCAGGTCAATCCCGTTCATCCCCGGCATGCGGATATCCAGGACGACCAGGTCGGGTTTCGCGCTCTCGAGCTGGGCCAGGGCCTCTTCGCCCGTGCTGGCCAATGCGACCCGGTAGCCGGCCTCCTCCATCTCCACTCGGTAGAGTTCGCGGATCAGCTCCTCATCGTCGACAACCAGGATCGTCTTCATCGTTTTTCCTCCATGGCCTCCTCCGCATCCGGGTCAGACGGGGATTCTCCCAGCGGGAGGCTGACGGTAAAGGTGACCCCCACGCCGGCTTCGTTGTGGACCTCGATACTGCCGCCGTGGTGGTCCACGATCATCCGATGGGTAATGGCCAGGCCGAGCCCCGTGCCGCCGGCCTTGGTCGTGAAAAACGGGTTGAAAATGCGGCTCAGGGCCTCCGGGGGGATCCCGCCCCCCGTGTCCCGGATGGTCAAGACGGCTTCGGGGCGGGGGGCGTTCCTGCGCGCGAGGGTCAGCGTGATGGTCCCGTCGCGGCCGATGGCCTGCACCGCGTTGTTGAGGAGGTTGATGAGCGCCTGCTTGATCTGCGCCCGGTCGGCCTCGAGGAGGAGGGGCCTCTCCCCGAAGCGACGCTCCACGGTGATCCGGGATTCGGCGAACTCCGTCGCGAAGAGGCCGAGCGTCTCCTCCAATAGGTCGTAGAGGTCCCAGCGGTTCCGTGCCGGCAAGGCGTCGCGGGAGAAGGCGAGGATCTCCTGGAGGATCTTCTCCAGGCGCGTGACCTCGTGGACGATGATCTCCAGGGGCGCCTTTTCTTCCGGGGCTTTCTCGGCGAGGCGGGAGGCCAGGCGCCGGGCATATCCTCCGACGATCACCAGGGGGTTGCGGATCTCGTGGGCGATGCCGGCCGCCATCTCTCCGAGAGCGGCCATCTTCTCGGTATGGACCAACCGATCTTGTAGTTCCAGGAGGTGCTGGTTGAGCGCCTCCAGGCGGGAGTAGACGAGGGCGTTCTCCACGGCCATCCCCGCCCGGTGGGCGAAGAGGGTCAGCAGTTGGAGATCCTCGGCCGTGATGGGTCGGTGGGTGATCAGGTTGTCGACCACGATGACGCCCAGGACCCTGTCTTTGGCGATGAGGGGGGCGGTGGCGAACTCGTCGGCGCCGAAGAGGTCGAAGACCGCCTGGTTGACCCGCGCATCCTGCCGGGCGCTCCGGACGTGGAAGGGACGGCGTTCCAGGACCGTGAGGGCCAGGATCCCCTCATCGGGCCGGATGGGGATCCGGATCGTCCGGACGAGCTGTGTAAAGGGGGTCTCCTCTTCCCCCCGCTCGCCTGCCTGGGCGATGAACCGGCCGAGGTCTTCGACCGGCGGGATCTGCGCCCAGATCTGGCCGGCCTCTTCCATCGTCCGTGGGCCGACCCCGAGCTTCCCGCTCAGCACCTGCTCCTGCTCGTCCACGAGGAAGAGGGCGGCCCGGTTGAAGCCGAGCCCCCCGCCGACCGTGACGCCCGTGAGGATGATCCGGAGCAAGGGGTCGAGCCTCAGGGTGGTCTGCATCGCTTTCCCGATGTCGTAGAGGACGGAGAGCTGCAGCAGCCGGCGCTGGTTCTCGGCGGCCAGCCGTTCCTCCCGCTCGTGGGTCAGGGCATTGTCGAGGGCGATGGCGGCCTGATCCGCCAGGGCGGCCAGGAGGCGCAGATCGTCCCCCGTGAAGGGACCGAACGTCCCCTCCGTCTCGCCCCGCTTGTCGAAGAGGGAGAGGGTGCCCAGGACCGCACCCTTTGCGATGAGGGGGACGCAGAGGACGGAGGTCATGGCCCCCTGGGGGCTGGGGACGTAGTCGGCTTCGCGGTGGACGTCTTCAATGAGAATGGGGCGCCGCTCCCGGATTACCCGCAGGGCGAGCCGTTCGCCGAAGCGGAGGGAGGAGTTGCCATGGAACCCTCCATCGTGCCGATAGGAGGCCTTGATCTCGAGGGCCCCGGTCTCGGGGTTCAGGAGCCGCAGGAGGCAGCCGCTGGCCCGGGAGACCTCCGTGCAGTTCTTGACGATCAGGTTCAGGACCTCGTGGAGGTCCAGGGTGGAGGTCAGGGCCTGGCCGATCTCGTAGAGGACCGTGAGGGCATTGATTTTATCCAGCGCTTCCTGGAAGATTTGCGCGTTGCGGATGATGCCGCTGACCTCATGGGCCATGGTTTGAAGGAAGGCGATCTCCTCGTGATGGTAGCGCCAGGGGCCGATCGTCTGGACGGTGAGGACTCCCAGGGGCGCCTCCTCGTAAAGGATTGGCACGGCCAGCATCGACTGGAACCGTTCCTCCCCCGTGATGGCGAAATACTTGTAGCGGGGGTCGGCCGCGGCGTGGGCCAGGGCCAGCGGGGTCTTATGGCGGAAGACCCAGCCGGTGATCCCCTCCCCCGCGGCGAGCCTCACCAGGTCCACGGAGGAGGGGTTCAACCCCCGCGTGGCCCTGAGGACGAGGGTATCCGTGGTCTTTTCGTACAGAAGGATCGAACAGACGTCCTTATCGAGCTTCCGGGCGGTGAGATCCACGATGTAATGGAGGCGCTCCCGCAGATCCAGCGGGGAGTTGGCCACCCGGATGATCTCATTGAGGATGTCGAGATCGGTGCGCGCGATCGTGCCCATGTTATTTCGTCCAGAGTCCCTGCCTGCCGGCAGGCAGGGGCCAAAGTCCACAAGCGATCATGTCCCGGGATCGTCAACCGAAAACCAAAATTCGAAGCGCTATATCCGAAACAAACCCCAATCACCGAAATTCAAAACTTTGAAATTTGAAATTTGTTTCGGGTTTCGATATTCGGATTTCGAATTTTCACGCCACGGTCACGGATCTCAGTCGCGTGAGTTAACCATCGGCCATAGATTCTCTTCTCTTCCTCCGGGCCTTCCGGTACAGCCGGAGATAGGCGCGGGCCGCCGCGTTCCAGGAGAAATCCTGGATCATGCCCTGGCGCTGGAGCTGCCGCCAGGCGGCGCGATCCTGGTAGACATCCAATGCCTGCCGGATTGCCCCGAGGAAGGCCTTGGGAGTCGGCTCCCGGAAGAGAAACCCGGTATCTTTTCCTGTTCTGGGCCCTGTCTTGGGCGAGTAGGGGCGCACGGTATCGGTCAGGCCGCCCGTCTTGCGGACGATGGGGACGGTCCCGTAGCGCAGGGCGATGAGCTGGCTCAGGCCGCACGGCTCGTAGCGGGACGGCATGAGGAAGGCGTCGCTTCCGGCATAGACCCGCCTGGCCAATTGGGCGTCGAACCCCAGGATGATGGCCGTCTTCCGGGGATATTTCTCGGCCATCGCTTTGAAGAACCGGTGGTACTCCTCCTCCCCCGCTCCCAGGAGGACAAACTGGAGGTCCAGGTCCATCAGCCGGGGGAACGCTTCCATGACCAGATCGAGCCCCTTCTGGCCGGAGAGGCGGGTGACCATTCCCAGGAGGGGGACATCGATCTCGGGGAGCCGGAGCTCAAGCTGCAGGGCCCGCTTGTTAAGGGCCTTTCCTTCCAAGCGTGTGGTGTCAAAAGGCTCCAGCAGGGCGGCATCGTGGGCCGGGTCCCACTCATTGGGATCGATGCCGTTGAGGATCCCGTGGAGGTCGTCGCCCCGCTTCAGCAAGACGCCCTCCAGGCCGAAGCCGTACTCCGGGGTCAGGATCTCCTTTGCATACGTCGGGCTCACCGTATTCAGGAGGTCGGCGTACAGGAGGCCGCCCTTGAGGAGATTGACTTTCCCGTAAAATTCGATCCCCTCGGGCGTGAAGTGCTCCCAACCGAGCCCCGTCAGCGGCAGGGTCTCGGGCCCGAAGAGCCCCTGGTACCCCAGGTTGTGGATCGTCAGCAGCGAGGCCGCGCGCTGAAAGAAGGGGTCTCCGCGGTAGAGAATTTTTAAATATAGCGGGACCATGGCCGTCTGCCAGTCGTTGCAGTGCACGAGGTCGGGGCGGAAGCGGACGGCCTTGCAGGCCTCCAGGACGGCCCGAGAGAAATACAGGAACCGCTCGGCGTTGTCCGGGTAATCCCCCTGGGCCGTCTGATAGAGCGCCTCCCGGTCGTAGTAGCGGGGTTGATCGAGGAAATAGACGGGCAGACCGGGCGAGCGCCCCTCGAAGACGGCCATCGGCGCGGTCCTGTCCCCGATGGGGACGGCCACCCCCTCGGCGCGGCAGACCAGCCCGTGCCGTTCCCGATCGAGTCCCCGGTAGCGGGGGAGGACGATCCGCACGTCGTGCCCCAGTTTCGCCAGCGCCTTGGGGAGGGCGCCGGCCACGTCAGCCAGCCCGCCGGTCTTGGCGAAAGGGGCGACTTCGGGGGATGCGTAGAGGATCTTCATTTCTCAACTCTCAACTTATTACAGGACCGCTTCCCGCAGAAATTTCGCTGCTTCTTCGGGGGAGGTGGGGTTGATGTAGAAGCCGGAGCCGCGCTCGAAGCCGGCCATGCGCGTCAAGATCGGGTTGATCTCCAGGTGCCAGTGGTAGTACTCGTTCATCTCCTCCCGGAACGGCGAGGTGTGAATGAGGTAGTTATAGGGCGGGTTGTTCAGGACGCCGGCGATCCGCTTGAGCGTGTCCTGGAGGATCTGCGCCAGGTAGGCGTAGTCGTAGGGCTTGCCCGGGTAGTAGGAGACGTGGTCCTTGGGGACGATCCAGGTCTCGAAGGGGAAGCGCGGGGCGAAGGGGGCGAAGGAGACGAAGCGGGGGTTCTCCGAAACGATACGGGTCTCCGTGGTGAGCTCCTGGCGGAGGATGTCGCAGTAGATGCACCGCTCCTTCAGCTTGTAGTGCTGCCGCGCCCCGTCCAGCTCCTCGAGGACCTGCTTGGGAACGATGGGCAGGGCGATGAGCTGGGAGTGGGAGTGCTCCAGGGTCGCGCCCGCGATCTCCCCCTCGTTCTTGAAGACGAGGACGTACTGCAGGCGGGGATCCTTCTTGAGGTCCTCCATCCGGTCCCGGTACGCCCAGAGGATGTCCTCCATCCGTTTCTCGGGGAGCGTGAGGAGCGTGTCGTCGTGGGAGGGGGTCTCGATGATCACCTCGTGGGCGCCGATCCCGCTCATCTTGTCGTAGATCCCCTCGCCGGCCTTGTCCAGGTCCCCTTCGATCCGGAGGGCGGGAAACTTGTTCGGGACGACGCGGAGGTGCCACCCGGAAACGTTCGGGGGGCCGCCCCGCTCCCGATAGGCGAGAATCTCGGGCGGAGTGGTGTGTTCATTCCCCGCGCAGAAGGGGCAGAACCCTCCCTTCCGGATGCTGCTCGGCATCTGGTGGAAGTCGGAGGGACGCT